>CADBQZ010000076.1 GCA_902796865.1 uncultured Ruminococcus sp.
TGGTGTTCCCGAGGTGATTCGAACACCCGACCTACCGCTTAGGAGGCGGTCGCTCTATCCAGCTGAGCTACGGAAACATTACTTATATATTATATCACATCTTTAAAAAAAATGCAAGAGAAATTTTCAGGAGATTTTAAAAAAATGGATTTTTGTAAAGCAATGGAGTATATAAATAGTTTCAGTAAAAGCGGAAAGCCATTAAAAGACCTTTCAAGAATAGGTAAACTTATGGAAAAGCTCGGCGATCCGCAAAATAAGCTGTCATTTGTTCATATTGCTGGAACAAACGGAAAAGGCTCGGTTCTTGAGTACGCTTCAAACGTACTAATTGACGCAGGATATAAAACAGGACAATTTACATCTCCATTTATGATAACATACTGTGATCGAATAAGGATAAACAATAAAAATATTCCCGAAGAAAAAGTTGCTGATATTTTTGAAAGATTAAAAGAAACCATAAAAGAAAATGATTATTCGCAGTTTGAAATAAGCTTTGCAGCAGCAATGCTGTATTTTGTTGAAGAAAAGTGTGACATTGTATTTCTTGAAGCCGGTATTGGCGGTGATCTTGATGCAACAAATATAATAAAGACTCCTTTGGTTTCAGTACTGACTTCTGTCTCACTTGACCATACAAATATTTTGGGAGATACTGTTGAAGAGATTGCAAAGCATAAACTTGGCATCGTCAAAAATAAAGTACCGCTTGTCATATCATACGGCAATAAAGAAACCGTCTATGAACTAGCTGAAAAAACCGCAAAAGAAAAGGGAAGTGCGTTTATTTGTCCTGAATGGAACAAATGTATGATAAAAAATGAAAGCTTCAGCGGAAGTGAAATAGAATATAAAGGCGAGATATATAATATACAAATGTGCGGAAAACATCAGATCATAAATGCACTTACCGCTGTTGAGGTATCAAAAGTATTAAAAAAACATTTTAATATTTCAGAAATAAATGTAAAAAATGGTATCAGTGCTGCGAAGATACCTCTAAGAATAGAAATAATAAAAGGTGAACCTCATATTATCATAGACGGCGGTCATAATACTGCCGGACTTGATTCTTTATCTGAGGTCCTTGATAAAATGCAAATAAAAAATGCTGTCGGCATATTCGGAATGGTATATGGCAAACCGGCAGATCATGGAGTGAAGATACTTTCAGATCATCTTGAAAAAGTATTTTGCGTTGATGGTTTTATCGAAAATAACATACCTGCAAAAGAACTTGCCTTAAAATTTCAAAATAATGGGATAAATTCGGATTCTTATGATTATAGACAAGGTGTCCCAAAAGCGTTAGATTACGCACGTAACCATAATAAAGTACTTATAGTAAGCGGTTCTTTATATCTTACTTCATGTGTTAAAAATATGCTGAATAACTATCAGTAACAAAATAATTAACATGAAATTTGACATAACGGAAAATAAATGATATAATAAAAGACGAGTACGGATAAAACAATATGTTTATTTCATTTATGAAAGGATAAATATGAACGTTGTTATAATCGGAAACGGAAAAGTAGGAAGTAATCTTTCAGAACTTCTTGTTGAAGAAGGACATGATATTACAGTTATTGACTCAAAGCGTCTTGCACTAAAGAAAGCTTCTGACAGACAGGATATAATGTGTGTCGAAGGAAACGGAGCAGTAGCAGAAGTACAGCGTGAGGCAGGTGTTGATAAAGCAGGTCTTGTTATAGCTTGTACTCCATCAGACGAACTTAATATCTTATGCTGTCTTATAGCCAAAAGGATCGGCGCCAAAAAGACAATATCAAGAGTACGTAATCCAGAATATTTTGATCAGATCAATATGATAAAAGAAGAACTGGGACTGTCTATGGTAATAAATCCTGAGCTTATGACAGCAGATGAAATATTCAGGATACTTGTTCTGCCTGCTGCTGCCAAAGTCGAAGTATTTCAAAAAGGAAGAATAGAACTTGTTGAGCATTGCGTCATGGAAGGGACAGAACTTGACGGAATATCACTTTCAGAGCTTTATAAAAAGCTTAAAATTAAATTCCTGATCGGTGTCGTTCAGCGTGGCAGTAAAACCATAATACCGGACGGTCAATTTGTGTTGGAAGCCGGAGACAGGATACATATATGCGCTACGCATAATGAGATAGAAAGATTTTTCAAAGCCAGCAGTGTTGCAATATCAAAGATAAAAAATGTTATGATAGTCGGCGGCGGCAGGGTAGCCTATTACCTTGCTAAACATCTGCTTGAAGTAAATATGCGTGTCAAAATAATAGATAACGATCAGGAAAGATGTCTAAAGCTTGCAGAATTAATACCTGATGCAAGTATAATCAATGCTGACGGAACGGATCAGGAGCTTCTTATAGAAGAAGGCGTATATAATGCGGGGGCTTTTGTATCTCTCACCGGTATTGATGAAGAGAATATGATAATGTCATTGTTTGCAGAGAGAAATACGTATGCAAAGGTCGTCACAAAGGTAAACCGTGACAGCTATATTGATCTTGCAACACAGATAGGACTTGAAACTGTTATATCTCCTAAATATCTTACTACAAGCAATATAATCAGTTATATCAGATCATTAAAGAATGCTACCGGAAACAATATTGAATCTCTTTACAGTCTTGTTGGCAAAGAAGTCGAAGCTGTAGAATTCAAGGTCAAAGAAAAAGTCGATGGTATTGTTGGTGTAAAACTCAAAGAAATGAAAACTAAAAAGAATATTCTTATATGTGCGATCATAAGAAATCGTGAGATAATAATACCAAACGGAAGCGATTCAATACAATTAGGCGATTCTGTTGTTATAATCTCAA
>CADBQZ010000077.1 GCA_902796865.1 uncultured Ruminococcus sp.
CTGGACGACCACCCAGGCATACTGGCAGGTAAAATACGATATGACAGAGCTTGTCAATGCAGCATTTCAAAAAGAAAATATCACTGTTCCGTTCAGACAGCTCGACATACATATACAAAAGGAAGACATATGAACGAGACTTCAAGACAAAGGCATGGCGGCGGCTGTATTATAAGACTTATAATTTTTGCCGCTATTATATTCGCAGTCTGGTGGTTCAATAATTTCTGGCTTATCACCACTAATGAAACGATACGATCCGATAAAATAAAAAACAATATAAGAATCGCTGTTATAGGTGATCTCCACGCTTCAAAAAGTTTTTTTGCAATAAAAAATAAAGATATAATAAAGAAGATCAATGAATCTTCTCCCGATGCGGTATGCTTTGTCGGAGATATGCACTCCAGCAACGCTGACGACGAAGAAAAGCAAATATCATTAGAACTTATGAGAGACACCGCAAAAGAAGGATACAGATGCTATTTCGTCCTGGGTGAACACGATGACCGTACAGATATGTATGTAAAAAAAATAGAACAGAACGGTATAAACGTTCTCGATCAGGAATCTGAAAAAGTCAATATAAAAGGCAACGACATCGTATTCTATGGTATAAGCAATGCTTGGTTCTCTGAAAACTTTGACCTTAGAAAAGATTTCAAACTCGACAAAAAAGCATACAGCATACTTCTTGCACATATACCGATGTATGATGACTATGAGAAATTCGGAGCCGACCTGACGATATGCGCCGATACACACGGCGGCATAGTAAGGATACCGTTTATGGGTCCTGCATATCTTGACGGTAAGATACTCCCGAAGGTAATAGGCGACAATAAAGAAAAAGTATATGACAAAGGTCTGTTCAAGACGGACAGCGGATATATCTTCATAACCTCCGGCATCGGAAATTACCCGATACCGGCAAGATTCAATAATTTTCCCGAGATCGGAGTAATAGATATAAAAACCGGAAACTGAAAAAATATTGTTTTTTAAATTAAATTTGATTTTTGTCCTCAAAAAGCCTTGCAAAATATCGTAAAATAGTGTATAATTGTATTTGTATGTTGGAAATGGGAATAAAGCATATATTTGTAATATACAAGCTTTATACCCATCGGCAAAAAATTTAATTAGGAGTGTGTAACACATGGATTTATCAACCTTCTACTCCATGGCTGAGGACACGGTAAAAGCTGTTACAGACGAAAAAGGCTACAGCTATGTGTGGTCTGTCGTTATCACAGGTCTTACAGTAGTCTTTTTAGGTCTTATAATCCTTATCCTCTTTGTATGGGTGATGGGTAAGATTTTCTCAGCTATTGAAAAGAGCAAAACAAAGAAGAAAGATGCTGTAAAAGTACAGCCCGCAGTTCAGAAACCTGCCGCAGCAAAACCAAAAGCTGAACCCAAGGCAGCTGCACCATCAGAAGACAGCGATGAGATAATCGCCGTTATTTCTGCAGCCGTTGCCGCAATGGGACAGGCAGAGGGTAAAAAATACAAAGTAAAGCAGATAAAAGCTGCTGGCGGCAGAGCTTCAAGATCAGCATGGTCTATGGCAGGTCTGCAAAACGATACGATGCCATTCTGAACGCATCCCGTCACAAAAAATACAGAAAGGATTTATGTTAAATGAGTGAAGTTTTAAATATCTTCGCAGATACCATAAAAGACCTCGCTAATCAAAGCGGTCTTGCTAATATGGACTGGAAAAGCGGCGTTATGATACTCGTATCCTTCGTCTTTATGTATCTTGCGATCGTTAAGGAGTTTGAGCCTTTGCTTCTTCTCCCTATTTCATTCGGTATGTTCCTTACAAATCTCCCCGAGGCTGGTATGTATCACCCGGATCTGTGGGCAAATGCCGCCAATATTGAGTTTGGCAAAGTCCTGCATGAGGGTGGACTATTGGATATATTGTATCTGGGTGTAAAACTACAGATATATCCGCCTTTGATATTCTTAGGTATCGGTACAATGACTGACTTCGGTCCGCTTATCGCAAACCCGAAGAGCTTCCTTCTTGGTGCTGCTGCTCAGGCAGGTATCTTCCTTACATTCATAGGCGCTGCTGTGCTCGGCTTCTCAGCTGCTGAATGCGGTTCTATCGCTATCATCGGCGGTGCAGACGGTCCTACAGCTATCTACGTTTCAAGCAGACTTTTAAGCGGCGGCGGCTTTAGCATCAGTACAGGTACTATCGCTCTTGCAGCTTACACATACATGGCGCTCGTTCCTGTTATCCAGCCGCCTATAATGAAGCTTCTCACAACCAAAAAAGAGCGTATGATAAAAATGCCTCAGCTTCGTCAGGTATCAAAAACTGAGAAGATCATCTTCCCTATCGCTGTAACACTTATCGTTGCACTTTTAGTTCCGTCAGCAGCACCGCTCGTAGGTATGCTCATGCTCGGAAACCTCTTCAAGGAAAGCGGCGTTTGTGCACGTCTTGTTGATACAGCACAAAATGCTCTTATGAACATAATTACGATATTCTTAGGTGTTTCAGTTGGTGCGACAACACAGGCAGACAAGATAATCAATCTTGAATTTGCAAAGGTAATAATCCTCGGCGTTATCGCATTCTCTGTAGGTACAGCAGCAGGCGTTATCTTCGGTAAGATCATGTGCGTTGCTACAAAGGGTAAGGTAAATCCGCTTATCGGTTCTGCCGGCGTTTCAGCCGTTCCTATGGCAGCCCGTGTATCACAGAAGGTCGGTGCTGAAACTGATCCTACAAACTTCCTGCTCATGAATGCTATGGGTCCGAACGTTGCAGGCGTTATCGGTTCCGCCGTTGCAGCAGGTGTACTTCTCAGTATTATCTAAAAAATATTAGTATGTAAATCATCATGCTATAGTATTTCTTCAAATGAAATACTATAGCATTTTATTTAGGAGGTAATAATGGATATTCTCGAAACGATCCTAAAAAGACACAGCTATCGTGGAAAATACAAACCTATACCTGTTCCGAGAGAAGATATTATAAAAATAATGGAAGCAGGTCTTGCTGCGCCCTCCGGCTGCAACAAGCAAACAACAAGTCTTATCGCTGTAGATGATCCGGAAATGCTAGAAAGAGTATTTTCAGTCATTGAGCCGCCGGTCGGCGAAACTGCCCCTTGTATAATATGTGTTCTTACTCAAAGGATAAATGCATATCGTGACAAATGCTTTGCCGTGCAGGATTATTCTGCAGCGATAGAAAATATGCTTCTTGCAATAACCGCACTAGGCTATCAAAGCTGTTGGTACGAAGGACATATAACAGATGAAGATCATATAGGATATAAAATGGCGCAAATACTTGGTGTTCCTGACGATCATGAGCTTGTATGCTTTCTGCCTGTAGGTATTGCTGTAACTGAACCTGTCATACCGAATAAAAGATCTTTTGAAGAACGTGCCTGGTTCAATTCTTTTATGGGGCAGAAATGAGACTGAATATTCTCTAAAAAGCACGCTCTTAACAACAGTTTCCTCTTGACCTGATTGGCTTTTTATGATAAAATTAAAGTAAGGATTTATGTTCTAACTTGTAAAAGGAAGTGTTTTAATGGCGCTTAAAACTATAATAAACCGTTTTTCGTCAAACAGCAGGTCAAAAACAAATGCTGCTGATGATGTTAACCGTCATAAACTTTCAGGAGGAAAGATATTCTTTGGAAGGCTTGTAAATGGTGTACCCGAAGGCGTCGGAACTATGAAATATCCTGACGGCAGGATATATGACGGTCAATGGTCAAAAGGTATCAGAGACGGAAGCGGTGCATATACATGGAAAAATGGTGCTAAATATATAGGTACATTCAAAAAAGGTGTTATCGAAGGATACGGTGTCATAAGATACCCTAACGGACAATCATACAGAGGCGAATGGAAAAACGGCAAATTTCATGGAAAAGGTACTTATATCTGGCCTGAAAACGGTATTTACAAAGGCGATTTTTATGAAGGTATGTTCTCCGGAAACGGTGTAAGGATATATTCTGACGGAAGTATCTATGACGGCGAATGGTCTGCCGACCAGAAATGCGGGAACGGCATTTACACATGGCCTAACAAAAATAAATATATAGGCGAGTTTTCAGACGATCTTCCTCATGGAAACGGTATCATGCTTTATTCCGACGGACGTGCTTATGATGGAAGCTGGGAACACGGTTCAAAATCCGGCAAAGGTGCATTTATCTGGTCTGACGGAAGCAGATACACTGGTGAATTCAAAAACGATAAGATAAATGGCAAAGGAGTCTCTAAATTCTCCAATGGAAGCATCTACAAAGGTAATTTCAAAGATGAGAAATACGAGGGACAAGGACTATTCAAGTATGACAATGGTCAGGTCTATATAGGAGAATGGAAAGACGGAAAAAAGAACGGTAAGGGCATTTATCTCTGGCTTAACGGAAATCGTTATTTTGGTCAGTTCAAAGATGATAAGATCAATGGCATAGGTATTTTCACTTTTGCTAACAACGATACATACAAAGGAAATTTTCTGAATGAAAAACGCCATGGGTATGGCACAATGGAATTTGCAAACGGCGATAAATATTCCGGAAACTGGGAATCAGATCAGAAGCACGGCAATGGCATTTATACATGGAAAAACGGCGATGTTTACGACGGCGAATTTAAAAACGATTATATTGACGGCTACGGCGTAAAGAAATACTCTGACGGCCGTGAATATAAAGGCAAATGGTCAAAAGGCAAACGATATATTGATATACAGCATAAGCTTGACAAATCAAAACGCAAACTGCCTTTTTATATTTTTATTTTCTATAAATGGTAAACTTAATATTTAGAGCCTCCTGTTTAAAACAGGAGGCTCTTATATTTTTTATCTTATTTTTCTTGCTTCTATATAATAACGCTTATCCTCCGCATGACCCATAGAAAAAGTCTTTCTAGGAAGAGCACCGTCTTTTATAACTGTAGGAAAAAGCTCAGATTTGGACATATCGGGCAATATAAAACCAATACTGCTGTCACTGTTTACAAGTTTTATAACAGTATCAGTACCATGTATATAGTCAATTTTACCGCTGTTTTCTGCAAGATAAGCATCAAGAAAATTCTGTAAACTTCCTACAGTAAGATTTGATGTCTGTTTATGGATAAACATCTTTTTTCTTGACCCATTCAAAACAATTTCAAAAGACTGCTCCGAAGGCGTTTCGCTTAATTCCAAGGCTTTTGTCATATCTTCAATAAGCTTAGAACAGTCTGTTTCAGTTATAACACGATGGATAGCTTCAAATTGAAGTGCCGGACTATGAAGATCAACTATTTCAGCAAGAGCATATCTCGCCGGATGTTTTGAAAAATCTTTGTCTGGAGAATTCTTCTTTAACTGCTCATAATACTCTTTTGCTGTTGCAAGTGAATGATTGCCATCACCCATAGCATACAAGAGCAGCGGAACATCGCCGTATTTTGCGCTGAAAGCATCTTTATCTCCAAGCTTATCAAGATTTGATATAACTTCCTTACAGCCTTCATCGCTTATAAGATAGCCTTCTATGCTGCCACCTGACTGCATAAGTTCTGTATCATAAAGCTTTTTCATGCTGTTCTTTTTTGATGCTAGAGGTTCTATGACTGTACCATTCTCATCGTCTATAAGTATCATTATATGCGGCAGTTCAAGCAGCGCCCCGTCACGTATCTTTATCCTTGGCGGTATTCTTTCAATAACTGTCGCTTCTGTTGCTCTTACCTGTGAGCTGCTTCCCTTGGAAAAATCATACTCTTCAAGGTCTATCATTCCAAGTATGCCTTTTCTTACAATACCATTGCTCTGAGTCCTTTCGATATATACCATTGAGTTTTTGTATTCTTCAAACATACCCTCAGATACATATTTTTCCATAGTTTCATGTATATTACTTATACGCTTGTCAACATCTTGGCTTTCAAGAAATATCTCCGGAAGTATAAGTCTCAGAGCTGAAGGTGAATCTCCAACATTTTTTTCTGTTTCTTCCCAGTATTCAGGTTCGCTCGTATATTGATCGCAGGCGATAACTGACCATTTTTTTATATCGGTCTCTTTCTTTGGAACCAATATATCAGCAGGCTTGAATGCATTATTCATATATTTTTCCTCCTAAAATCATTATGTCCGCCGTCTTAAAGGCAGCGGACATAAGTTTATTTTATACTACATAGAATGAGCCATATTTATGTGTGTCTATTATCAATGATTCATCTTCCATTGCAAATGTTCCGCTTGCAATGAGATTTGACTTGTAATAAATCTCTATGTCTCTGACCCATATACCCTTATCTTTCAGGTAAAATGGATTTCCTTGCTTATATGTTACTCCAAGAGTTGCCGGAACTCCCAACAAACTCTTTATTCTGTCAAGTCTGTCAGCGCTGAAATCATTTACTTTCTGGCTGTCTGATTTCTGTCTTACAATAATGTATATTCTTTCCCACTGCATATTCTTATTGCTTGCAAGTGCCCTTGCAATAGCTGCAGCATCTACGACATTTACTCTTCCGTCACGGTTAAAGTCAGCAAAGTACGGAAGCCAGCTTCCCTTGCCTCTTGCAAGAAGATTTGCAATATATGCAGCGTCAACTACATTTACCTTACCGTCTTCATTTGCATCGCCTATATATACAGCAGTTGTTACAACGACAACATCAGGCTCTGTCTCGATTTTCAGAGTAGTAGTAGCTAAAGTCGTAGTAGTCTCCGATAATGTTGTAACAACGCTTGTGGTGGTCGTGGCAGTAGTACTTGTTGTTGTCGCCATAGTAGTTGAAACAGTTGTTGAAGTCACTGATATATCCGGAATGTCGTCAGGAAGAATTATGATCGCTGTTCCAATCACAATATCATCTGATGTTATAAGACTTATACTTGTACGAAGCGGCTTATTTGTAGTAGTTGCCGCAGTCGTAGTTGTAATAGAAGGTTCGGTAATTATATCCGTCTCAGTAACAATAAGTATTTGTGTGGTTCTTGAAACAGATGTCTCTGACGTAGGCGGCTCTGTTATTATCTTTGTTATTACATGGATACTTATTGAAGTAGTGCCTCCAGGCTGAGTATCTGAACCGTCTGGCTCTGTGGTTACAGATGATGAGCCTGATACAGTAGTAATAGAAGAAGATCCTCCTGTTTCTCCTTCCGGTGTATTAACAGCAGAAACTGTTGTTGATGAAACTGATGATTTACTGCCGGGTTCATCACCACCGCCGGATACTGATGTCTTTGTTGTAATGGAAACCGGTGGCTCTCCTGTTTCGGTTCCGGTACCAGGTTTTTTTGTAAATGTAACGATACCTTCGCCGGTTTCTGTAACTGTAACACCTGTACGTTTTGATGTGATGATTTGAGCAGGATCACCAGGATCAGCGGTTGTAGTAGTCTTAGTGATAGATGATACTACAAATTCACCCTGTACAGTGACCTTACATTCAAGCGTATATCCGTCGATAAACGCATAGATCGTAGCTTCTCCGCCTTCAACACCTGTTATGTAAGCCTTTGTGCTGAGCGCTGTATCCTGTGTTACCGATGCGATAGTAGTATCATCTGATATCCACTTTACATCGCCTTTATAATTGTTTATGGAAATGCCGAGCATCTGTTCTTTCTTCATACTTATCTCTGTTGCAGAAAGTGAAGGAAGGTCTGACATATTTACAAACTTGAATCCATTTGCTGTAGCATATTTATCAGCACGGCTCTTTGCATAACCATAAATAGTAAATCCAGGTATAGGTGTTCCATCGCTAAAGAAACCTACCGCTTTATTTCCCATAGTAGTTATTGTTTCAGGGATCTCAATAGAATTAAGATTTCTTGCTTCGGAAAAAGCATCAGCAGAAATATTATCTACCACAAGTCCTTCTAATTTATCTGGTACTTTTATTTTCTGTATATCGCCTGAATACCCTGTTATAGTAGCAGCATCATAAACATTGTCATTATTGGTATCTTTTGGCTGATAGAAGATCTTTGTTCCATCTTCATCATAGTTATAGGTATTTGTTACCTCATATTTAAGCCCTCTGATAGACAGATTCTTAGCATATGTCTGAGCGTCAATACCATTCTCGCCCTTTAAGGTCATATTGTCGAATTTGACAAACTTGAGCCACATATCGAATCTTGTCAGACCGCCATTTTCGCCGCTTTGAAGTTCAAGCTTGTCAAGATTCTTTATGATTGTCATTATCTTTGCTTTATCTGTATCGGCACCTGACAGGTCAACAAGATCAAGCTTTTCTTTATAGATCCTGTCTATGTATTCGATCTCCCATTCGGTTGGATCGCCGTACATCTGTTTTGCGATATATAGTACCATATCATCAATGCTTGCAGTCTCACCAAGCTGATCTTTTCCCTTTATAAACTTCATTATAGATGAAGATGTGAGAAATGCCTGTGGTTCAAGACTGTCAAGTGTCAGTGTTGACGGTACATAAACTGTTGTAAGATTTTCACAGAAACCAAAAGCATAATCCCTTACGCCAACAACGTTTCTTGTGATACCCTGCTCGCTGGTAAGCTTTTCAGGTATTGTTACCTCTGTTGCAGATCTGTCGGTATAATCGGTTATTATATAACCTCCGCCGCCCGATGTAAACACAAAGGGACCTGATACCATTTCCGATGCCGCAAATACCGAAAGCGGCAGCGCCAGAATTAGGCATGAGAACGCTACAAAAACGCTCAAAGCCTTTGTTAATGTTTTTTTCATCTTAATATACCTCCATGTATATCTGCCTTTCTCAAAGCATTATAAAAAGCGGTGATGAGAAATAACTAGACCCGCTATTTTTTCTGTGTGAAAGGTCTTTGTTTTGCTGTTCCCCTTTATTTATTTTGGAGAATGCTGTCTTATGATACTATTTATATTTTATCATTTTATTTTTTAAATGTCAATATGATACGATCGGCAGCATTATGTTTTTGTAAAAACTGACCGTATATTACGTTTTTTTTCTACAAATAGTACACCTATCAGGTATTTTTATCTACCTCATGAAATTTTTTAAGATTACCGATCTTCTCATTTCTTTCATTAAGTACTTCTTCTACCTCAGACCATTCAAGACCTCTGTCTGCACAAAGGACCATAAGATGATATAAAAGATCATTTATCTCATTTTTAAGCTCATCATTATCAGCATTCTTTGCTGCTATTATTGTCTCTGATGCTTCCTCGCCGACTTTTTTGCAGATCTTGTCAACACCTTTTTCAAAGAGATAACAAGTGTAGGAATTCTCCTGCGCTTTGCCTTCTTCAAAAGCTTTTTTTCTCTGCTTTATTACCTCAAAAATTTCTTCGTATACTGTCATTTGTTTTCCTCCTCATTATATATCTCATTGAAAAAGCAGCTGTAACTGCCGGTATGGCAGGCATTTCCTGTCTGCTTAACATTTACAAGAAGTGTATCATTATCGCAGTCTCCGAATATGCTCACTACCTTCTGAACGTGTCCGGATGTAGCACCCTTGTTCCAGTATTCCTGTCTGGATCTGCTCCAGAACCATGTATAGCCTGTTTCAAGAGTCTTTTTAAGGCTTTCCTTGTTCATATATGCAAGCATAAGAACTGTCTTTGTATCCGCCTCAAAGCATATCGCCGGGATAAGCTCGCCCTTTTCAAAGAATTTATCAAGATCATCCAATCCAATTTTTACTGCTGACATTTTTTCACCTCATTATTATTCCTTTTCCACGACAGTGTTCTTTTACCTGTCCTACTGTAAGCTCTTTAAAATGGAAAAGTGATGCTGCAAGCGCCGCAGTCGCTCCGGTCTTTTCAAAAACTTCTGAAAAATCTTCTATCTTTCCGGCGCCGCCGCTTGCAATTACAGGGATATTTACAGAATCACAAACTGCTTTCAGCATATCTATATCAAATCCCTGCTTAGTACCATCGGCATCAATAGAATTTAGACATATCTCACCTGCGCCCAGAGCTTCTATCTTTTTCACCCAATCTATAAGATCAAGCTTCATATCAACTCTTCCGCCATTTATGTATACTGTCCATTTTTTTTCGCCGATCTTTTTTGCATCAATACCGACACATATACACTGGCTTCCGAATATATCTGCTCCCTCACGGATAAGCTGAGGATTTTTTACTGCCTGAGAATTGACCGATACTTTATCTGCTCCGGCACGAAGCGTTTCTCTTATATCATCGACAGTTTTTATACCGCCGCCGACTGTCAGAGGAACAAAGACCTGCTTTGCAGTCTCTCTTACAACATCAAGGAATACTCCCCTTTCCTCATATGAAGCTGTTATATCATAAAATACCAGTTCATCGGCACCCTGCCTGTTATACTCCTTTGAAGCCTCAACAGGATCACCGACGTCCTTTATTCCCTGAAAATTAACACCCTTGACAACTTTTCCGTCACGAACATCGAGACAAGGTATTATTCTTTTTGCAAGCATTATTTTTCACCCTCCCCGAGAGCTACCGCTTCTTTAAGATCAAGAGTTCCTTTATATATAGATTTGCCGCAGATAGTTCCGTAAAGACCCATATCCTTGCAGACTCTTATATCCTCTATCGTATGGACACCGCCGCTTGCAATTATATTGCATCTGCCTTCTGTGGCATCATAAAGCTTTTTGAGCTGTGCCGCATTAACTCCGGAAAGTGTTCCGTCTTTTGATATATCAGTGACTATAAAATATCTTACACCGCATTCTATCATTTTTAATGTAAGATCAATATAATTCACATCTGAGCCTTCGAGCCAGCCTTCTGCCGCTACCATTTCATTCATAGAATCAATGCCGACAGCTATTTTTTCGCTGCCGAACTTTTCAACAGCTTTTTTTACAAGCTCCGGATCTTTGAGAGCTGCTGAACCGATTATAACTCTTGATATACCCATAGAAAGGTATTCATCTATCGTTTCTATATTCCGGATACCGCCGCCCACTTCAACTTTAAGAGATGTCTTTTCGGCAACATCCTTATATATCTTTGTGTTGACAGGTCTTCCTTCTTTAGCACCGTCAAGATCGACCATATGTATCCAGCCTGCTCCTGCTGCTTCAAAGCTTTTCGCAGTCTCAAGATAGTCATCAGCTACCTTTTCGACAGTGCTGAAATCGCCTTTAAAAAGTCTTACGCAGTTTCCGTCTTTTATATCTATCGCCGGTAAAATTATCATTTTATCAAGCCTCCGAAGTTTTTCAAAATTTTAAGACCTGTTTCACCGCTCTTTTCAGGGTGGAACTGTGCGCCAAATACTGTTTTTCCATTAAATACAAGCGAAGGGACTTTTCCGCCGTATTCACAATAAGCGCTTATATTATCATCATCACACTGAGCTTTATATGAATGTACAAAATAAACATAGCTTTCCTTTTCTATGCCGTTCATAAGCGGACAGTCATTCAAAAGTTCGAGTTTGTTCCAGCCCATATGAGGGATTATAAGATCTTTTTGCTCCATCTTAACAACGCTTCCGCCTATAAGTCCTAATCCGTCACATTCTTCAAATTCAAAGCCCTTTTCAAAAAGGACCTGCATACCAAGACAAATACCTAAAAATGGTTTTTTTGTGGCTTCTGCCTGTAAAGTATCTATAAGCCCGAATCCGCTAAGTTTTTTCATTGCTTCCGGAAATGCACCCACTCCGGGAAGTATTATACCGTCAGCATTTTCTATCTCTTTTTTATCCCTTGTAAGGATAGAATCAAATCCAAGATGATCCAGTGCATTTTTTACACTGAATATATTTCCTGCATCATAATCTATGATAGCTATCATATCACAAGCTTCCTTTCGTTGAAAGTGTTTCTCCGTTTTCCAACGGCTTTACCGCCATTTTCAAAGCATGAGCAGCAGCCTTGAAAAGTGCTTCGCATTTATGGTGGTCGTTTTTACCATAGACCATATCAAGATGCATGGTAATACCTGCGTTAAATGAAAAGCTTCGGAAAAATTCTTCGGTAAGACAAGCGTCATACTGCCCTATCATCTGATTTTCAAACTCTCCCTTGAATACTAAAAACGGTCTGTTGCTTATATCCAGCGCACAGAACGAAAGTGCTTCATCCATAGGTATATATGCACTTCCGTATCTTGCAATGCCTGATTTATCACCAAGCGCATCAGCAAGCGCCTGTCCCAGCACGATACCGGTATCTTCAACAGTATGATGTCCGTCAACATAAAGATCTCCGCTGCACTTGATCTCCATAGAAATACCGCTGTGCTTTGAAAGCGCTGTCAGCATATGGTCAAAAAAGCCAATGCCTGTATCAATATCGGAAATACCCTTTCCGTCAAGTTCCACACGGACACTTATCTGGGTCTCCTTAGTTTTTCTTTCTGCAAAACCGCTTTTCATGATCTATAAAACCTTTCATAACGCTATTATTTCACGGAGCGCTTCATAGAGCCTCTCCATCTGTTCATCTGTTCCTATCGTTATCCTGAGATATTCTGATATTCTCGGTTTATTCCAATAGCGTACAAATATTTTCCTGTCTTTGAGCTTCTGGAATATCTCAGCTGCCGGCATTGTTTTATGCCTTGCAAAAATAAAATTACTGCTTGAATCCGGGAAATCAAACCCCAGTTCGCTTAATTCTTTTTTTGCCTTCTCACGGGTATCTATTATCTTTTTCGTGCATTCATTAAAGTGATCTGCGTCTTTTACAGCAGCCGCTCCGCATATCTGAGTAAGAGGATTCATAGTATATGAATTTATAGAAAACTTAACATCATTAAGATACCTTATGAGCTTTTTGCTTCCTATCGCAAAACCTATCCTCATTCCAGCCATAGAACGTGATTTCGAGAAGGTTTGTACAACAAGAAGATTATCATACTTATCGACAAGCTCAAGACAGCTCTTTCCGCCGAAATCAATATACGCTTCATCTATAACGACAACAGAATCCTTATTCTCTTTCAGTATGCTCTCTATCATTTCGACAGATTCAAGCACACCTGTCGGGGCATTTGGATTCGGAAATATGATACCGCCGTTTTCACAGATATAATCATCTGCATTTATCCTGAAGTCATCATCAAGCGGTATCCTTTTATAGGGTATCCTGTAGACCTCAGCCCATACATCATAGAACGAATATGTTATATCCGGGAAAAGTATCGGCTTATCAGAATTGAAAAAGGTCATAAATATCATTGAAATGACATCATCAGAACCTACTCCGACAAACACCTGCTCTTTATCAACACGATAAAAATCTGCCAGCGCCGAAACAAGCACTCCTGCATCAGGATCAGGATACAGTCTCATTTTATAAGTATCGAACCCATCAAGAAGTTCTCTTACCTCTTTGCACGGAGGATAAGGATTTTCATTTGTATTAAGCTTTATTATATCCGTTTCACGAGGCTGTTCACCCGGTGTATACGGAACTACTTTTCTGACATTTTTTTCCCAGCCGAAATCATTATCCATATCAAAACATTCCTTTATTCAAATCTTACCTTTATTGCATTTGCGTGAGCTGTAAGTCCTTCTCTTTCAGCTATGAGAACGATGTCATCCTTAGCCTCACTCAGCGCCTGCTCGGTATAATAAATATAGCTCGAACGCTTTACAAAGCTTGATACCGAAAGCGGCGAGAAAAATCTTGCTGTACCGCTGGTCGGAAGGACATGATTAGGTCCGGCATAGTAATCACCAAGCGGCTCGGAAGCATAGTTTCCAAGGAATACAGAACCTGCATTGTCAAGCTTTCCTATATACTCTGTCGGATTTTTCATAAGCACTTCAAGATGCTCCGGTGCAATCGCATTTGCAAGCTCGACTGCACAATGCGGACAATCACAGATTATTATCATTCCGTGATCTGTAAGAGATGTCTCTATTATATCTTTTCTTGAAAGATACTGCATCTGTCTTTCTATCTCTGATATAGTCTTATCAGCTATCTCTTCAGAAGTCGTAAGAAGAATAGACGATGCAAGCTTGTCATGTTCAGCCTGCGACATAAGATCAGCAGCGATAAATTTAGGATCAGCCGTTTCATCTGCCATAACAAGTATCTCACTCGGACCTGCTATCATATCAATATCCACCTGTCCGTAGAGAAGCTTCTTAGCCGTCGCAACATAGATATTTCCCGGACCTACGATCTTGTCTACCTTAGGTATGGATTCCGTACCATATGCAAGTGCAGCGACTGCCTGAGCGCCGCCTGTCAAAAATACTCTGTCAACGCCGCATACTGCTGCTGCAACAAGTATATCCTTATTAGGTGTTCCGTCTTTTAAAGGCGGTGTTACCATTATTACTTCTTTTACGCCGGCGATCTTTGCAGGTACAGCGTTCATTATAACGCTTGAAGGATAAGCAGCTGTACCGCCAGGTACATAAAGTCCGACTCTTTCAAGTCCTCTTACTCTCTGACCGAGCATGACACCGTTGTCCTTAGTCATAGTAAAACCGTGTTCTCTCTGGTGATTGTGGAACTCAGCCACATTTTCCATTGAATCCAGAAGTGCATTTACAAAATCTTCATCTGCTTCATCAAGAGCATCATTTATAACATCCTGCGGAACTTCATAATACTCAGGCAGGCTTCCGTCAAATTTAAGTGTATAATCATTTACAGCTTTGTCACCGTTTTCCTTGACATTTTCGATTATCTCATTTACTACCTGCTCGACTTTCTTATTAGTCTCTCCGCTTCTCTTTTTTAAATTTTCAAGA
>CADBQZ010000078.1 GCA_902796865.1 uncultured Ruminococcus sp.
CTCAACTACCCTTTCTGAATATCCTATATCTATGCCTATATTCGCAGCACGATCATGAAGTTCATTCATAAGCTTCATCACTATAAGAACTATATGCTCTCTTTTTAGAGGTAAAAAAACTATTATATCATCCAGTCTGTTTATCATCTCCGGTCTTAATTGTTTTCTTACAACAGACAGCACCTCTTTTTCTTTATTGCTGTCCTCATTTTTGCCAAACCCCATGTGTGCACTTTCGCTCATGATCTCTCCACCAATATTTGATGTGAGTATAATAAGAGTATTTTTAAAACATATAGTTCGTCCGTTTGAATCTGTCAATATCCCGTCACCTATTATCTGGAGCATGAGATTAAGCACATCTGGATGCGCTTTTTCTATCTCATCAAACAGTATTACACTATATGGATGATGTCTTATCCTATCTGTAAGCGGATTGCATTCATCAAAACCGGCATATCCAGGAGGAGCACCTATAAGTTTTGATACAGTATGTTTTTCCATATACTCCGACATATCTATCTTTATTAGCGCTTTGTCGCTGTCAAATACAGCTTTAGCAATAGCTTTTGAAAGCTCAGTTTTACCGACGCCGGTAGGTCCTGTAAACAAAAAAGCCCCTATCGGTCTCCCCGGCTCTCTTAGTCCGGTTCTGCTCCTTCTTATAGCTGAAGCTATTGTTTCTACAGCTTTATCCTGACCTATAACACTTTTTTTGAGTGTTTTTTCAAGAGTAAGCAATCGTATACTTTCACTTTTTGAAATGCTGCTTACAGGTATACCTGTACAGTCTGATACTACTGTCGCTGTATCGTCTGTTGTAAGAGATACCCTAGGTTTTTTCTTATGGTTCTTATCAAATTTCTCAGCAACATCATCAAGCGTTTTATATTCGCTATTATCACTTTTACTTATGTTTTTTTCTCTGCAATTCATTATATTTCTTATTTTTGCTCTTGAGGCAGCTTCATCTATTATATCTATAGCCTTATCCGGAAGAGAACGATCATTTATATATCTTACAGATAATTCAACAGCAGAACGAATAACATCATCAGGTATGACTACATTATGATAGCTTTCATATTTTTCTTTAAGACCACTTATTATATTTATTGTTTGTTCTGCTGTAGGTTCTTCTATCATAACAGGCTGAAAACGTCTTTCCAATGCGGCATCTTTTTCGATATATTTACGGTATTCCTCAATAGTAGTCGCCCCTATTATTTGAAGCTCCCCTCTTGCAAGCTGCGGCTTTATTATATTAGCAGCATCTATAGCCCCCTCTGCTGCGCCTGCGCCGACTATTGTGTGTATCTCATCAATAAAAAGAATGATATTTTTAAATGCTGACGCTTCTGCAATACAGCTTTTTATTCGTTCCTCAAAATCCCCACGATATTTTGCACCTGCAAGCATTGAACTAAGATCCAACGAAAAAATATTTTTCATTTTCAGCTCATCCGGAACGTTCCCATTTACAAAAAGCTCAGACAGCCCTTCTACGATCGCTGTTTTTCCGACTCCGGCTTCTCCTATAAGACATGGATTATTTTTAGTACGTCTTGAAAGTATCTGAAGTACCCGGCTTATTTCTTTATGCCTTCCTATCAAAGGATCATGCTTTTTTTCCAGTGCTTCATCTGTAAGGCTCACTCCATACTTATAAAGTGACGGAAGCTTATTTCTGTCAGGACGCTGAAACATATAATTTCCGACTTTCTGCTCACCTGCATAAATATTTCTGCATTCTCTGTATAGTATATCTGTATCAGCACCTATTGCCTTTAAAAACGTTACTGCCCCACAACCTTTTTCTTTTAATATAGTCATAAATATATGCTCTGTACCTACAAGTCTTGTTCCTGTTTCTTCTGCAAGCGCCTGTGAATCATTAAATACACGGCAAAGCGCAGGAGTAAAACTTTCATACCCCAGTCTTGTCTGTTCTCCCTTTCCTATAAACATTATCATTCGGTCGTAAACATCTTCAAGCTTAATATTTCCTTCATTTAAAACTGATGCTGCAACATTTCCTCCTTCCTGAAGAAAACCTAGTATCATATGCTCAGTTCCAACATATGTGTGCCCTAGTTTTGATGCGGAATCAATTGCTGTCTCTATTGAATTAACAGCACGGCGGGTAAACATTTCAAAATTACTGTTCATTGCATCTTATCTGCCTTTCAACATTTTTTGCTGGTCTTATAAAACAACCTGTTTATATTATGCCACAAATAAAATGCGAGAATCGTCGATATACGATGTAGTATTTTATTGCTTTTATAATAATAAGAGCAGCACGTTAAAAAATCATTTCATGCTGCTCACAAATATATTTATCATTCAAAATACCCTGCATCATATTACTATGACACAGGGTAAATTTTAATCATTATCATCTCGTCTTCTGAATATGAATCCAACAAGATCCGGACCTGTATTGCAGGTAACAGTAGCTCCTATCTCATTAAAATACTCAGGCGGATAGCCGAATTTTTTTTCTGCCTCCACGGCAAGTTTTTCAGGAAGTGTTCTGTTTCTTCCTGTAATTATAAGATAAGGTGTATGCGGCTGCATATTCTTTTCGGCATCTTCCAAAAGTTTTGGGATAATATTCTTTTCTCCCCTTATTTTCATAGGTATCTCAGACCCCCCGCCTGCAAGCTTTACAAGCGGTCTAAGTCCCAGAAGTTCTCCTGCAAATGCAGCAGCAGCAGTTATTCTACCTGATTTTTTTACAAATTTAAGTGAAAGCGGAATAAAATGTGCTTCAGAACGTGAAGTCCATTCTTCAATATATGAAACAATGCTCTCAGGACTTTCACCATTATTTGCCATTATTGCTGCCTGAATAACAGCATATCCATACATTCCTGAATATCCCTTTGAATCTACTATATGTATTTTCAGCTTGTCATTTTTTTTGCTGAACTCTTTAGCAGCATTCACAGCATTGTTATAAGTGGCCGAACCGGTCGATGAGATAGAGATATGGATAAGATCTGTATACCCCTCAGCAGCTGCCTCCTCAAATTTATCAATAAATTCTATCATTGTAAGTTGAGAATGCTTTGGCATCTCTGAAGAATTTTCAGCTATTTCATAAAACTCTTCGTTTGTAAGCTCCTGCCTTTCACGATATTCTTTTCCATCTGCAATTATGGTATAGTTCATTATATCTATACCAAGCTCCTTTTGCTTGTCAGCAGGTATATCACTTGTCGAATCTGTCATTATCTTTATCTTATTCATTTTTTCCTTCCTTTACCATGTATATTTTGTTAGTTTTCCTTCTCTTGAAAGATCAGGAAACTCCCATTGTCTAAGTACTTCGTATGCAGCCACTGCGACTGAATTAGAAAGATTAAGGCTTCTCAGTTCATTACGCATAGGTATTCTCGCACAGCGTTCAGGATATTGATGCAAAAGCTGTTCTGGAAGACCCTTATCCTCTCTTCCGAATATTATGTATGCATTGTCCGGATAATTTATATCACTATAGACGTTTTTTCCTTTTGTTGTGAAAAAGAAATACTCTCCTTCATTTTTTGAAACGAAATCATTCCAATCATCATAGTAAAAAATTTCCAGCTTGTCCCAGTAATCAAGTCCGGCTCGTTTTAGATGCTTGTCTGTTATCTCAAAACCAAATGGTCTTACAAGATGAAGCTTTGCACCTGTAACCGCACAGGTTCGTGATATATTTCCGGTATTCTGTGGTATCTGAGGTTCAACAAGAACTATATTCAGTTCCATATATTATCTCCTTTTAACGTTCCAATATACTATATACCGCTTAAATTTATAATGGACGGTGATAAACTCCGTCCATTAATTTTAAGTTATATAGCTTTCAGTCTAACTGCTGCCCAGCCTTCTCCCTCGGCAGAATCAAGCTGTTCAAAACCTGCGCTTACTACTGCATCAACTACTTCATCTTTTCTTTCAGTAATGATCCCTGAAATAATAAGTGTACCGCCGTTTTTTATTTTACTTCTGAAAATATCTTTCATTGCTATAAGAACGTCAGCCACGATATTTGCAGTTATGATGTCGTATCCTTCGCCAAGTTTATCACTAAGCTTTTTATCCTTTATTACATCTCCGCAGTATGCAGTATACTTCATAAATGGGATATTATTCTTTTCAGCATTTTCAGCTGCTGTTTCAACAGCATTTTGTTCTATATCGACAGCCACAGCACTTTGCGCTCCTAAAAGCATAGCACCTATTGAAAGAATACCGCTGCCACAGCCCATATCAAGAATACGATCATTCTCTATAAGTGATTTTTCTAAAAGCTCCAGACACAGTTTTGTAGTATCATGCTGCCCTGTACCAAAGCTTGATGCAGGATCTATTTCGAGAATAATACGATTTTCCAAATTTTCATATTCTTCCCACGAAGGCTTTATAACAAGTTTTTTACCGATTTTTAAAGGCTTAAAATACTTTTTCCAGTTATTTGCCCAATCCTCTTCACAGACATTTTCCATATCCGTTTCCAGACGGCCAAAAATATCGTTTTCATCGTTTTCTTTTAGTTTTTTCAGACAGCTCTTTAAAGAAACTATCATTTCACTGCCTTGAACATTATCAGGAATATAAACTGTAACGCAAGTCTCGCAATTCTGAAGCCCCATAAGATCTTCATCTATATAATCCCACTTGCCATCCTTATTTTCTAAAAATTCCTTAAAATCTTCCGCATCTTTTACAGCGAAACCTTTTATTCCTATGTCCATAAGAGAAGCACATAATATATCAACGCCCTCTGTTTTTGTGTAAATATTTATTTCTTTCCAGTTCATTTTAATTTCCTATATTTATTATTTTCAAAAGATATACAGAATCTCTTGCATCAATAACTCCGTCGCCGTTAATATCCATTATTCTCTTTTCAGCAGCACTAATAGTATACGGCTGTGCGATATACTCGTTCAGCAGGATCAGATCTTCTTTTGTAATATCCTTGCTGTTATTAAGATCACCTATTATAGCAGATACAGCTTTTTTACTACTAGTAACAACTGTATCAGTATGTACTTCCGGAACAGTTGAAACGGTAACTGCCTTGCTTGTAACAGTAGTCGTCTTAGCAGCCGCTGAAGTAGTTTTATTTACAGCAACAGTAGTTACTGTTGTAACTGTTTTTGTGGGAGCAGTCGTATTCGCTGTAGTTATGACCGGTATATCTCCTATATATGAAAGATATTCCATACATACAAATCCTGAATTGTCATTATAGAATACTCTTCCCCAGTTTTGTTTAACGTACATTATTGATATAACTGTACCTTTAGGAAGAACGCATACAGCTTCCTTATCGGTACCGACATCTTTTCTCATATATAAACTTTCTGCTGTACGATAAAGTCCAAGTCTGTAACTGTAAAGTCCTTCAGTATATAATGTATATTCAAGACATATCCATCCTGTTTTGCCGTTATATTCTATCTGACCCCATTCATTGCAAACTCTTGTCACAACAATATCTTTGCCTTTTGGTATCACTTCTATAACATTTGATGAAGTTGAATATGATGAACGGAAATTAAGTGCTGAAACTGTTCTGTAGTGACCTGTAAGGTATTTCTGAGTATCTGTCTGTGTGTTAGAATTTGATGTATTATTATTAGTAGTATTAGTATTGTTGTTATTCGTATTTACTAAACTTGTTTTAGCAGGTCTATTTTTTCCTTTATAGAGTTTTGCCTGTGTTATTCCCGAAGGAGAATACTTATCAAACAGATTTTTTATACTGCTTTGTGCAGGATCCATTATATAAACATTACCATTAGAAACAGTATCAACAGCGATCCAATGAGTATCGTAATTTACTGAAAGTACAAGGTAATAACCCTGGTCTATATAATTTGCGATCTCGGCAGCAACACCTGATTCTGTACCAGAATTTATAACAACCTTTTTCTGATATGTAAGATTGGGAACAAGATTTGAAACAGCTCCCCAATAAATATTAGCATAATTATCAAAGCCACCGTTTCTGCTAAGGAAATCACAAAGTACGCCCGGGTCAAAATTATTCTGACTAACAGAGCCTGAATGAACCGCAAGCATAGCAACAGATGTAACTGCACATCCGACTTGTGCCATAGTTTCATCACTGTTTCCGAGTGTTTTGCTTCCCCATGCGGGATCGCTCTGTATCCAATTTTTATAGCTGACTGATGCAGAAGCATCAAAAGCCATAAAAACAGCCATAAGAAATGTAAGAATCATCGTTATAAACGATACCGTTCTTTTCATCAATGATGTCATTTTTAATCCTCCCAGTCATTTCATCAAACTGTAAGCTCTATATTTTTTATTTTGCAAGAAATGATTAACCGAATTGTAACCTTTTGTCCACTTCTATATTATATCATGCTATTATCTATTTTGCAACCCTTAAAAGTATAATATTTTTAGGTTTTGCGATTGTATAATTTATACAAAACGGTTACAAAATCAAAAATACAGGGACAAAAACAGCACTGATTATGTACAAATCGCTCGAACATACGTTTGCTGATATTGGACTTTTTCAATAAATTATGATATAATGTTATATGGTGATGGATATGGAAAAAACAAAAATACTTCAAAAATATATAGACGAAAGCAAAAATATAGTATTCTTTGGCGGAGCTGGTGTTTCTACTGAAAGCGGTATACCCGATTTCAGAAGCGTTGATGGTCTTTATAATCAAAAATATAAGTTCCCTCCCGAAGAAATATTGAGTCATACCTTCTTTAAAAATCATACAAGAGAGTTTTATGAATTTTACAGAGACAAGATGCTTTGTCTGGATGCACAGCCAAACATAACTCATATTAAGCTTGCAGAACTTGAAGAATGTGGAAAACTCAAAGCTGTTATTACTCAAAATATCGACGGACTTCATCAAAAAGCCGGAAGCAAAAAAGTATATGAGCTGCATGGCTCAGTACTCAGAAACTATTGTCTAAAATGCGGCAAGTTCTATGATGAATTATTTATAAAGAGCAGTAAAGGCGTACCTGAATGCAGCTGCGGCGGTATTATAAAACCTGATGTAGTTCTTTACGAAGAAGGTCTTGATGATAATACGGTAAACGGAGCTTTAAGAGCTATATCATCTGCTGATCTTATTATTATAGGAGGTACATCTCTTAATGTTTATCCTGCTGCCGGATTTATTCGATACAGGAGCGAAAGCTGTAAGTTGGTTCTTATCAATAAATCTGAAACTTCAGCCGATAAATACGCAGATCTTGTTATACACGAAGGCTTGGGCAGCATATTTGGAAATATAAACACGAACGGAGAAAATAAAAAATGAAAGCAGTTGTACAGCGTGTCACTCATGCCGGAGTAACAGTTACAGAAGAAAACTACAGAGCTGAGATAAAAAACGGTCTTCTTGTGCTGCTTGGCATCGGAGAAGGCGACGATGAAGAGGCAGCATCAAGACTTGCTTCAAAAATATGCAAACTCAGGATATTTTCGGATGAAAATGACAAAATAAATCTTTCTGTAAACGATGTAAACGGTTCGCTCCTTGTAATATCTCAATTCACTCTTTATGCTGATTGCAAAAAAGGAAACCGTCCTAATTTTATGAATGCAGCAAAACCGGAAACTGCCAAACATCTATATGATTATTTTACTGATGAATGTAAAAAACTGGTTCCTGATGTAAAAAAAGGCATATTTGGAGCAGATATGAAAGTTGATCTTTTAAATGACGGTCCGTTTACAGTAATACTTGAAGATATTTAAATATGAAGAATAAAAAACTCCTTTCAGACAATAATTAAGGCAGCAGTATTATATAATGCTGCCTTAACTTGTATGTAAATAAAAAGGAGTATTTTTATGCAAAAACGTCTTATAGCTGTTGCCGTTGTAATGACAGCTATGTTTTCTTTCCTTTATATGCGCCTTTATGTGATCGTAAATGATAAAAGGTATTCTGCAGCAGGTGCTGCACAGTCAAGCATGACACTTGAAATAGGCTGTGAAAATGCAAATATATATGACCGTCAGATGCGAAAGCTTGTAAATAATGATATTGAATATCTCGCTGCTATAGCTCCTTCTCCGGAAACGGTGGAAGAAATCCTTCCGCATCTGAAAGATAAAGATGAGTTTTATGAACAGCTCGTATATGGAAGTCCTTTTGTCTGCGAAATAGACACAAAAGATATAAAAAGCTATGATATCAACGTTTTCGAGGAGCATAAGCGGTACAGCAGCGATCAATCGGCAGTACACGTTATTGGATACGTTTGCGATGGAACAGGTGTAACAGGTATTGAATCCGCATATGATGATTTTCTTCGTTCTCATACTCACACAAACAGAATAAACTATGCTATAAATGGACTGGGAAGAGTATTAGACGGCATAAAAAAAGAAATAACTATTGAAGAGCCTATGACAGCAGGAGTTGTCCTTACTATAGATAAATATATACAGTCTATTTGTGAACTTGCAGGCAGAACAATTGAAAAAGGTGCTATAGTTGTTATGGATATACAAAGTGGAGATATTCTTGCAATGGCAAGTTTTCCGGATTATGATCCCAACAACATAGGTGCTGCGCTTTCAGATAAAAACAGTCCGCTTATAAACAGATGTCTGTATAGCTATAGTGTGGGATCTATATTTAAACTTGTAACAGCACTTTCCGCATTTGAACAAGGAATAGACGAAGACTTTTCTTATAAATGCAAAGGCTGGGAAGAAGTTGAAGGACAAATTTTTATGTGTCACGATCATAGCGGTCACGGCAATCAGGATATGACACAAGCAATGTCAAATTCATGCAATACCTACTTTATAAAACTTGCTCAAAGACTTAAAATAACCGGTATGCGTGATACTGCACAGAAGCTGGGTTTTGGTACAGCAATAAGCCTTGCTGCCGGAATAAATGCCGACGGTGGATATCTTCAGTCGGAAGAAGAG
>CADBQZ010000079.1 GCA_902796865.1 uncultured Ruminococcus sp.
GGCTTATGAGATCTTTGTGCGCCATTTGTGCGCCATGGCGCACAAAATTAGCTGAAAACGGCTAAAAACAGCAAGATACAAAAGTCGCGTAAACCGCATAGATACGCCGTTTACGACGGTTTTTGAGAAATCACAAAAAAGCCCCAGATAAAATTCGTAATGAGCAGGTCGCAGGTTCGAGTCCCGTCACAAGCTCCAGCCGGTGACCCGGCAGGACAGACGCCCTCTTGCATTAAGGGGGCGTTTTTCTTTATGTCCCGACCATGTACCGTTCATTGCTCATACAGTCATAACATACAGCCGGTGACCCGTCAGGACATAACGCCTCTTGCTTTAAGAGGGTGTTTTTCTTTATGTATTGACCTTTAGCATAAGAATAATCACAAATGTGCAAGATATTGTTTGTAAGTTTAATTATTGTAAAGTCATTGACAACATAAAACAGTAATGATATAATTATAAAGAGATGTCGAAAATGATTATTTTTCGGCGAACAAAGGGCTGTATCTGTGCCGTTTGTTGATACAGTCTAAGAAAAATTATATGCGGCAGAAATGGAGATAAAATGGACAACGAAGAAAAAAAACAGGGCGCAGTCAGCGGATTTTTTGGTGAATTCAAAAAATTCATAAGCAAAGGAAATGTTATCGACCTTGCAGTCGGCGTTATCATCGGCGGAGCATTTGCAACTATCATAACATCGCTTGTTGATGATATGATAATGCCTATAGTCGGAATGATACTTGCAGGCGTTAATTTCAACAATTTCGGTATTGAGATACCGTGGGGCAATCACCCGTTCATAAACATAGGAAGCTTTATACAGGCTGTTATCATATTCCTTATCACAGCATTCTGTGTGTTCCTGTTAGTAAAGCTCGTAGGTATTTTCTACAAGAAAGAAAAACCGGCTCCGAAGCCTACTAAGGAAGAAGAACTTCTTACAGAGATACGTGATCTTTTAAAAGAAAAGAAATAATATAAAGGTGTCCTTTATGGGCACCTTTTTTAATTAGCTTGAACACAAAAAAACAGACGGCGTACGCCGTCTGTTTTAATATGACAATGTAAGATTATTTTTTCTTGAGCTTGCCGCTTGCAAGATCTCTTGCGATAGCTGAAGCGTCCATAACGTTTATTCTGTTATCTCCGTTGTAATCAGCTGATTCAGGAAGTTCACTTACCTTTTTCTGTGAAAGCTTTCTTGCAATGAATGAAGCGTCCATAACGTTTATTGTACCATCATGGTTTGCATCGCCCTGTTCAAATCCTGTTGAAGGAAGTTCGCCGTTTCCGCCGAGTGAGTCAAAAGTTCTGTTAAGACTGTTAGTATATGTCTGAGCAGTTGAACCGCTGTAACCTGTAATAGTACCATTGTAAAGAGTACCAGAGTTCGAGATAGTATCAGGCTGGTCAACTATTGCACAATCCTTATTTCTGATAGTTACATTGTGAAGGTTCGGGCAATTTGCAAATGCTCTTGATTCGATAGATTCGATATTAGCAGGAAGATCAGCTGCAACGATAGCACTTCCTTCAAAGAGTGATGCAGCAATATTCTTGATGCTTGTAGGAATATTTACTCTTGCAAGCTTTGTACAGTTTTTGAAAGCTTCAGCCCCAAGTGAACCAAGTGTATCAGGAAGAGTGAGTTCTGTTAAACGATCGCAGTTTTCAAAAGCACCCTGACCGATTATCTTTATTGCTGAAGGGAACTTTACTGATGTAAGTTCATCACAATCGTAGAAAGCAAATTCACTTATGTAACGGATAGAAGCAGGAATATCAACGAGTGAAAGCTTCTGATGTTCTGTAAAAGCACCACCGGCGATACCAACTGTACCTACCTTTATAGCCTTTGAATCGCTCATTACAGTTTCAATATCTGAGTCACTATAGATGATCCATGAGTCTGCATAGTAGATAGGACCCTGTTCATTTTTGATCTGGTTTTCAAGAAGCTTTGTATCCCAGAAAGCATCTCTTCCGATGCTCTCTACGCTTGAAGGGATAGAAACCTTTTCGAGATTTACACATTCTTCAAAAGCGCTGGAACCGATAGAGTTTACTGAGCTTGGAAGGACTACTTCAGTAAGTGTTTTGTTATTGATAAAAGCATTGTTAGCAATATACTTTACAGCACTTGGAATAGTATACTTTGTGTTCTGCTTCTTAGCACTTGGATAGCAAACGAGTGTTTCAGAATCCTTGCTGAAAAGAACGCCGCCTACCTGTGTGAAATAAAGGTTGTTATCTGAAACTGTAAATTCTTCAAGAACCTTATTTTTAGCAAAAGCATCATCTTCTATAGCTCTTACCTGATAGTTTTCAAAAGTAGCAGGGATCGTGAGTGATGTAGCAGAACTGTCACATCCTGTGATGACTGCATAATCTAAACGTCCATCTTTGTCAAAATCGACAAGTTTATATTCGAGGTTTCCGTCTACTGCTGCGTTTACAGCGGGCATTGAAACAGCGCTTACTGATGTAAGACAAGCAGCCGCAACAATTGCGCTTAAAAATTTCTTTTTCATTCTTTCTTTCTCCTTTATATCATATGTTTCATCTGCGAATACTGTATCCGCAGTTATACCAACAACTAATAGTATAAGTCAAAGCGTAAATTTTTGCAAGTCTTTTTTGTAAACTTTGTATAAATGCCTAATTTTCACTTGTGTTAAAAGCTCAAATATATTGAAAATAATTGACTATTTTACCATTCTTATATAACATCGTTCAAATGTCCGGATATGTATATTAATATCAAAGCGGGAACTGGGCTTTTCCCTCGCTTATCCCATCCGGATTCATAGGTATATCTTTGTCTATAACGACATCGCCGTATATATCAGTGATACGGAAAGTAAAAGGTCCTGTGCCCATGCTGTCGCTCTCAAAGAAATTATAATGTCTTCTTTTAAGTTCGACAAATTCTCCGTTATCATTCAGATATTCAAGCTTTGCGACAGGGTAGCGATGATTTCTCACCTGGACGCTGCACCAGAAAGGAGAGCTCCCTTCTTTGAATTTGTATGACATCGGAGCGTTTTCGGCGCTGTCAAGAGGTATTATTTTCCAGCTTATATCAACTCTGCCTTTTTCGACCGGCGCTATGAGCGGAAAAGCTTTTTCACACAAGTCAACATCACCTTTTTTGCCTTCGGGGAGAAGATCGCTCACGAGCATTTTTATGCTTCCAAGCTCACCGGTAAGCTCTATGTAAGCACCTGCAAGCAAAGCGTTGTTATAATCTGCTATGTTCATTGCACATACCCAGTAATCTTCTTCAGAGATAGGGTCAAGCATAGCGCAGCCGCCGACATAGCCGCCGTCATAATATGTACCTTCGCCGTAGTGAACAGTACCCTTCGGTTCAAGCACTGCCGATGGATCAAAATCATTTGTCTCATCTTCCGGGAATACGACATTTTTACCAAGCAGGAAATCTATTAAAAGAGTGATCCTTTGCATATCGCTTTCTCTGCGCTTTTCTATTATGAGATCAAAAACGTTAAGCTTGCCGTCGCTGTTTGCATCGAGATCAATTGGCTTTGCCTGTACCGGAAGACTTGATACTAAAACGACGATACAGCCGGCTGCTGATATTATTTTTTTAAGTTTCATGATGAACTCCTTTTGAATATATATAGTATATGATAGTATCTGTTTTAACGCTAAATATAATTATACCTTAAATAGCTCAAATCGTCAATAATGTGATTTTTTCTCGTTTTTTAAAGTTTTTTTAAAAAAATGCTTGACAAATCACTTTTCATATGATATAATTTTAAAGCAGTCAGAAAAGTGCACCATTAGCTCAGTTGGTAGAGCAACTGACTCTTAATCAGTGGGTCCTGGGTTCGAGTCCCCGATGGTGCACCAA
>CADBQZ010000080.1 GCA_902796865.1 uncultured Ruminococcus sp.
CCTGATACGGCTGACGGAATTAAACGCTGTTTCTGTTGCGGAGAAATACATTGAGAACAGAACACAGATACTAATAATCAATATAGACATACCGTCTCCCATAAATGAAAAATCCTTTCAAAAGCATAATATAAAATTCGGACATGCTGAGGGGATTATAATCTTCTGGATTCATGGAAACGGCGGGGTAAAAGATACGGGACACTGGTATCATCGGGGTGATAGTCTGCGGACATAATGACCTCCTTTCTGAATATATTTGTTATTATAGCACATTTCAGAAAAAAAGTCAAGTATGTGGACAAGATTTCAGGGGGAAGTTCAGTCAACAATCACAGTAGTTGTCGTAGTGGTAGTAGTTGTCGTTGTCGTTGTATATGCGCTGAGTTTTGCTGCTTTTTCGGCAGCCGCTCCCGAACGATGTCGGCCGGCATAAGGAGCCACTGTTGTTGCAGGAGAAGCTTTCTTTGTTAAAGCAGCCTTTGTTGTTATCGCCTCAGTCGAGATCGAAGGAGATATAGAAAGCTGAGTCGTCTGCGGAGCAGTAGTTATTGCCGGAGATGTAACGGCAGTTTCCTCATCTTCTATTTTTTCTGCAAGATAAAAGTTTCTGCCAAATTTTTCACCGTCAGAATCTAATAAAACAAAGCTTTCAGTATCGCTATTGTATTCAAGTATTGCCTGATTATGTTCTTTATATTCATTATGATCATCAGCGCTTACCGATGATATACATCCGAACGTGGTAATAGCAACAGCAGCAGAGACCGCCGTTGTCAAAAAACGTTTAAAAAATCCAGGGATCATAAAAAACTCCTAAAGCTATCGTAATAATTTAAGCAGTATATTTAAGACTGCTTAGACAATATTATTATAACATATATGTTAGTAATATGTAACCTTTTTTTATTTTTTTCTCATTTTTTCTGTATATTGCATTAAAAACAGCTGTTAGAACTGTATATAATATACAGTTTAATTGTCAAAACTGCATATAAAAAATAGTTTTGTTATTGACAAAAAGTCAAAAATGAGGTATTATATTTATATAGCAAAAGTTAAGGCGATACTTCACAAAGACTGAATGGCGTTTTGTGCGCCATATGCTTGTATATTTTCCGCCTTTGTGCGGTGTTGCCTTAAATGTATATGATAATAAAAATGAGGTGATAATATGGTCGAACAGATCACCGAACTTCTGAAGGAAAGAAATTACATCAAGATAAAATCAATGGTCAAGGATATGTACCCAGCGGATATAGCGGCTATTCTCGAAGAACTTCCGCCCCGTGATATCACTATCCTTTTCAGGCTTCTCCCAAAAGAGCTTGCCGCAGATACATTTACGTTTATGAACAGCGATAATCAGATGCACCTGATAAGCGGTTTCAGCGATAAGGAACTTCGTGAGATGCTTGATGATATTTTTGTCGATGATACAGTAGATATAATCGAGGAAATGCCTGCAAACGTTGTAGCGAGGATATTGAAAAATACCGATACTGAGACCAGAAAACAGATAAATACTATACTCAATTATCCTGATGACAGTGCCGGAAGCGTAATGACTACAGAGTATGTTTATCTGCATAAGGCGATGACCGTAAGGGAAGCTCTCGAACGTATCCGTAAGGTAGGATTTGTCAAGGAAACTATTTATACTTGTTATGTTACCGAAAACCGCAAGCTTATCGGAATTGTTACGATACTTGATCTTGTAACAGCTGATGAAGAGGAGAAAATAGAGAGTATTATGGATACTCATGTTATTTTTGTAAATACACATGAGGATCAGGAAGAAGTCGCAAGAAAATTTTCTAAATATGACTTTATCGCAATGCCGGTCGTGGATAATGAAGAGCGTATGGTCGGTATCATAACTATCGACGATGTTATGGACGTTATTGCCGAGGAAAATGAAGAAGACTTCTCAAAGATGGCTGCTATGTCACCTATGGAGGATTCATATTTCAAGACTTCGGTATTCACTCATGCCAAAAAGCGAATAGGCTGGCTTATATTTCTTATGCTTTCGGCAACAGTGACAGGAACACTTCTGACAAAGTATGAAGAAGCGTTCAAGGCTATACCGCTTCTTGTTTCTTTTATACCTATGCTTATGTCAACAGGCGGTAACTGTGGTTCACAGAGTTCAACTACTATAATAAGAGGACTTGCGACAGGGGAGATACAATTCAAGGACTTTTTCAAAGTAGCTTTCAAGGAATTCCGCATCTCGCTTATAGTAAGTGTTATACTATCGCTCACAAACGGTGTCAGGATATTTGTCATGTATAAGGATTTCCAGCTTGCTTCTGTAATAACCTTATCTATAATAGGAACAGTAATAATTGCGAAATTCATCGGATGTGCGCTTCCGCTTCTCGCAAAAAAAGTACATCTTGATCCGGCTATAATGGCGGCACCGCTTATAAGTACTATACTTGATACCTGTTCTATGCTTATCTATTTCCAGATAGCAACAATGGTTTTTGAAGAACTTTAAAAATTATATTTTCTGATAAAAAATACGGCAGAGGGTCACTCCGCCGTATTTTTTATTCTAAAGACTGCATCCTATAACAGGCTGTGTCTGTACACCATTCAAAGCGTTTTCTATCGTTTGTTCTACCGACGTGAAATCGCATATTGCAGAAGTCGGCTTTTTTAAACAATTGTCCTGATATATAGGAACGAAATAATAATTTTTCATGTTCATAAGCTTTCCGATATTTTTCATAGTACCGGCAAGATAATCATTTGTTGCAGCTGCTATGACAACAGGTCTTTTGTTTCTAAGATGTGATTTGACAGCCATTGTGACCGGAGTATCTGTAATGCTCATAGCAAGCTTTGCACAGGTGTTACCAGTACAGGGACATACTATCATTATATCGGTCATATTTTTCGGACCTATCGGTTCGGCATCTTCTATAGTCCTTATTACTTTGTGTCCGCATATATCTTCAAACCGTTTTATATTATCTTCGGCTTTGCCGAATCTTGAATCTATCGAAGATGCGTTATATGACATAACCGGGATAAGCTCTGCACCGTCTTTACGAAGCTGTTCTGCCTGCTCAAAAGCTTTCTCGAATGTACAAAATGAGCCTGTGACTGCAAAGCCTATCCTTAAATTTGAAAGGTCACTCATTCATATGATCTCCTCTCTTTTAAAACAGCAGCAGCGATCATTTCACCTGATGTTCCGGGTGCTGTTTTTCCGGGAAGTCCGAGTGCTTCTATCGTTTTTACAGAAAGCTTTTTTGCGGCATCTTTGTCTATACCGCCGGGCGTTGATGCAAGCTCTATTATAAGGCATTCATCAGATGCAGTTTTTAAGACTTTTTCTGTAAGGATAATTTCCGGAACGGTGTTAAAGATTATCTGGTGCCCTGTAAGATCAAGATCGTTTGTGTGCTTTGTTTTACAGCCCATTATCCTAGCCCATGTAAGATCTGAGCTTTTTCGTGCCGCTATAGTTACATCAGCACCTATGCCCTTTAACATCGCCGCAAGTGTTTTTGCTATCCTTCCGAATCCTGTTATAAGGATACTGCTTTCAAATATAGTGAAATCAGTATTTTGGATAGCTGTCATAAGTGCTCCCTCGGCTGTAGCCTCTGCATTTATAATATTAAGCTCTTCATCATCGAAATAATCAACTGTGCGAATATTCAAATGCTTGAAAATCTTTAATGCCTGGTCACTGAAAGCACCGCCGAAAACAACCCCGTTTTCTTTCAGAAGCTTAGGTATGCTTTCAAGCGGTATATTATTCCGGCAAAGGGGAGCGTTCACATCTCTTCCGTTTCTGCTAACAGGAAGCGGAAGAAGGATAAAATCGGCGAAATTTCCGATCTTTGATATGTCGTTTATCTTCTTTGCTTTTTTAAGTGGTATACGGCTTTCATTAAGTCCGTAAGCAAAGACACAGAATGATTCTGCAAGTTTTTCAGCAGCATATACGATGCGGAGATCTCCGCCTATTACCAGAAGTGTTTTTTTAGTATCCATTGATAACATCGCTCCCCGATCAGATTTTCTTTATATAATATGCGAACAATAATAAAAGGGTGATAATAAAAAAGGAGAGGTCATTTGACTCTCCTTGTATATTTATCATTCACTTACATAAGGTAAAAGTGCGATATATCTTGCTCTCTTGATAGCAGCAGTGAGCTGACGCTGATGATAAGCGCAGGTACCTGTAACTCTTCTTGGCAGGATCTTAGCTCTGTCAGTCATGCACTTTCTAAGTCTTGCAATGTCCTTGTAATCGATCTCTTCGATCCTGTCAGCACAGAACATACAAACCTTTTTGCGGGGTCTTTTTCCGCCACGTGTATTTCTTTCTCTTTCCATGATCTAACCTCCTTTGTATAAAGTAAAAATCAGAACGGAACTTCTCCGTCACTGAGGATCTCTTCAAAATCTCCAAGGTCACCCAACTGTATCGACTCTTCCTGCTGTACTGTCTGCGGTGCTTGTCCGGCAGCAGATGCAGGTTTTTCAAAGTTTCTTACATCTCCGATAGGCGTACTAGTGCCGCCGGCAGATGCACTTTTGCTTTCGCCGAATGTTACATTGTCAGCCTGAACATCTATAGAATAATGCTTTACACCGTTTTGGTCGGTATAATTATTATTTCTCAGGCTTCCTTCGACGATTATCATTTTTCCTTTTGAAAAATATCTGCTTACAAATTCAGCTGACTGACGCCAGGTAACAACATTTATGAAATCAGTCTGTCTGTCACCGCCGTCCTTTGAACGGTAAGGTCTGTCTATCGCAATACTGAATCTGCACATTGCGATACCTGAAGTTGTCTGTCTCAGTTCAGGGTCAGCAGTAAGCCTTCCCATTAAAATAACCTTGTTGATCATTCTGAAATCCCTCCAATCAGCTTACTTGATCACTTAACAATGATCATTGAACGCATTACATTCTCTGTGATATTGAACACTCTGTCAAGTTCAGCAGGGAAATCAGGCTTTGATTCAAATGTGATAAGCACATAGTAGCCCTCTGTCTGATCGTCGATCTCATATGCGAGCTTGCGCTTGCCCCATTCGTTCACCTCTTCGATCGTACCGTTCTTTTCGATAAGCTTCTTGAACTTTTCGACTAATGACTTGACTGCATCTTCGCCGTCCTTCATGTTAAATACGACCATTACTTCATACTTAGCAGATAACTTTGCCATTAAAAACACCTCCTTCTGGAACCAGCCCGCCGCATAGTGCGGACAAGGATAATCATACGTACGGTAATAAACCGCTTTTATTATTATAACTCAGTAAAGCTTATTTGTCAAGCATTTTTTTAACAGAATTTTTTCTTTTATTTTCAAAAATAATCTTGACAAAGCTAAAAAGATATGATAGAATAGGACTATCGAAGTGAAATGCGATGACGGAGAGAAGTAGCATTGGAGTTCGTTTTCAGTGAGCATGGGATAGTGCGAACCATGTATCAGAGCCTTTGTGAATAACACTTCCGAGCAGCAAGCTGAAAATCAGGAGTGATATAAATATCACCTTGTATAAGTAGGGGAGACGTTGGCTGTGCGTTAAGCGGCAGGCTTTATTGGAAGCCGGTGAGTGACCGTATTTTACGGTAATTTAGGTGGTACCACGGGTAATGTAATTTTTCTCCCGTCCTAATTATTTAGGACGGGAGTTTTTATTTTTTAAGGAGAGATCTGAATGAAACACATTGACATCATAAGCATTAAAAATGAGCCGGAGAAGTTCAAGGACAATGAAGTGACCGTCTGCGGCTGGGTAAGGACATCGAGAGACTCAAAAAATATGGCGTTTATGGAGATAAACGACGGAACGAGCTTTAAGCATCTGCAAATAGTTATCGACAAATCCACAGGTGTTGAATATGCTGAGGCTATGCACTTAGGCAGCTCTGTCAAGGTTATCGGTACAGCTGTTGAGGGAAGACAGGGTGCGCTTGAGATAAATGCCAAGAGCATTGAAGTTATGGGTACTTGCCCGGGCGATTATCCACTTCAGAAAAAGCGTCATACAGTAGAATTCCTGCGTACTATGCCTCATCTCAGAGGAAGAACAAATCTTTTCAATGCTGTTTTGAGAGTACGTTCTGTTCTTGCACAGGCTATTCACCAGTATTTCCAGGAAAGAAACTATGTTTATGTTAATACACCTCTTATCACAGGCAGCGACTGCGAAGGTGCAGGAGAGATGTTCCAGGTAACTACTATAGGCTATTCTAAAGAGTATAAAAATGAAGAAGAATATTACAGCAATGACTTTTTCGGAAGGAAAGCAGGACTCAGCGTTTCCGGACAGCTCGAAGGCGAAATGGCTGCAATGGCAATGGGTAAAATATATACTTTTGGACCAAGCTTCCGTGCTGAAAACAGTAATACTCCGAAGCATCTTGCAGAATTCTGGCATATAGAGCCGGAGATAGCTTTCGCAGAGCTTCCGGATATAATAGAGATAGCGGAAGGAATGGTAAAGTTCGTTATTAAAACTGTTTTGGAAAAATGCCCGACTGAAATGGAATTCTTCAATGAAAGGATCGAAAAGGGTATTATTGCAAGACTTGAAGAGCTTGTATCACATGATTTTGCTGTATGCGACTATACAGAAGCTATTGATCTTCTTAAAAAGTCCGGTAAGGATTTCCAGTACCCGGTAGAATGGGGCTGCGATCTCCAGACAGAGCACGAAAGATACATTTCCGAGGAAGTATTCAAAAAGGCAGTTTTCGTAACGAATTATCCTAAAGAGATAAAATCTTTCTATATGAAGCAGAATCCTGACGGAAAGACAGTTGCAGCAGTTGACCTTCTTGTTCCGGGAGTAGGAGAGATAATCGGCGGAAGCGAGCGTGAAGCGGATTATGATAAGCTCATAGCTGCAATGAAGGAAAGAAATATGAATCTTGATCTTTATAGTGACTATCTTGATCTCAGAAA
>CADBQZ010000081.1 GCA_902796865.1 uncultured Ruminococcus sp.
AATGTTCCTAAGCCGGGCATACCGGAATCCTTCAAGGTACTTATCAAGGAACTTCAGTCGCTTTGTCTCGATGTAAGAGTGCTTGATGAGAATCAGCAGGAGATAGACCTTAAACAGTCATTTGATGATGACGATGATATAATCCCACAGCCTGTATCGTTTGCAGATGAAAATGCAGATGCTGAAAGCTACAGCGATACAGAAATGGAAGATGCAGGATATACGCTTGAAGATGCGGATCAGATGGACGATGATGACGAAGACATTATCGAGAGCATTGATGAGAGCACATCTGAAGATGATATGTTCAGCTTTGATGAGATTTCAATGGATGATGAGGAGATATGATCCTCATCATAAGACCCTGTTAAAAGTTGATTTGGAGGTTACGGTTTGGAATTCAATACATTTGATTCGATAAAAATAGGTCTTGCATCGCCTGAACAGATAAGAAGCTGGTCATACGGTGTTGTTGAAAGACCTGAAACTATAAACTACAGAACTCAGAAACCTGAAAGGGACGGTCTTTTCTGTGAAAGGATATTCGGACCTACTAAGGACTGGGAATGTCACTGCGGAAAATTCAAGAAGATCCGTTTCAAGGGCAAAGTCTGCGACCGATGCGGAGTTGAGGTCACAAGAGCAAAGGTAAGACGTGAGAGAATGGGCCACATCGAGCTGGCTGCTCCTGTTTCTCATATCTGGTACTTCAAGGGCACACCTTCAAGAATAGGACAGGTGCTCGAGATCTCTCAGAAAAGACTTGAAGAGATACTTTACTTTACAAAGTATATAGTTATCGACCCGGGCAATACCGGAGAGCTTATAAAGAAGCAGCTTCTTACTGAAAAGGAATACCTTGATGCAAGAGAAAAGTACGAGGACGATTTTGTAGCTGAAATGGGTGCAGAGGCTATACAGAAGCTTTTGCAGGAATATGACCCTGACAGATACGATGAATTCAAGAGAAGGCTTGTAAATTCAGGAAGAGTAGATCTTCATGGTGAAAAAGTCAAGTGTACCCATTCACCGCTCACCTGTGACTGTGATGAATGTAAGGCTTTTTCAGAGCTTGACGTTGAATGGAGAAACAATCTCGAAGTTGCATCAGATGATCTTAAAGAGGAACTTAAAGATCTTCCGAACGGTCAGAAGAAAATAAAGCTTTTAAAGAGACTTGAAATAATAGAATCATTCAGGATATCAGGAAATAAGCCTGAATGGATGGTACTTGATGTCGTTCCGGTAATACCGCCGGATCTTCGTCCTATGGTAATGCTCGACGGCGGACGTTATGCAACATCAGACTTAAATGATCTCTACAGGAGAGTAATAAACAGAAATAACCGTTTAAAGAGAATGCTTGAGCTTGAAGCACCGGATATAATCGTAAGAAACGAAAAAAGAATGCTTCAGGAAGCTGTCGATGCCCTTATCGACAACGGCAGACACGGCAGACCGGTAACAGGTCCTAATAACCGTGCGCTTAAATCTCTTTCGGATATGTTAAAGGGTAAGCAGGGACGTTTCCGTCAGAACCTTCTCGGTAAGCGTGTTGACTATTCAGGACGTTCGGTTATCGTTGTAGGTCCGGAACTTAAAATGTATCAGTGCGGACTTCCTAAGGAAATGGCTCTTGAGCTTTTCAAGCCTTTTGTACTCAAAAGACTTGTTGATACAAAGGTGATAGCAAATATCAAGAGCGAAAGAAAAATGGTAGACAGAGCATCAGCGGAAGTATGGGACGCTTTGGAAAATGTCATAAAGGATCACCCTGTAATGCTCAACCGTGCGCCTACGCTTCACAGACTTGGAATACAGGCATTTGAGCCTATCCTTGTAGAGGGTCGTGCGATAAAGCTTCACCCACTTGTTTGTACAGCATTCAACGCTGACTTTGACGGTGACCAGATGGCTGCTCATCTTCCTCTTTCAGCAGAAGCACAGGCAGAAGCAAGATTCCTTATGCTTGCAGCCAATAACCTTTTAAAGCCTTCTGATGGTTGTCCTGTTGCCGTACCGTCTCAGGATATGGTGCTTGGTTCTTACTATCTTACTATGCAAAAAGACGGCGAAAAGGGCGAAGGCAAAGTATTCCGTGATGTTAATGAAGCGCTTATGGCTTATAACGAGCATGATGTAACACTTCATGCTGCAATAAAGGTAAGGATCACAAAGGAAATAGGCGACAAGACAGTTTCAAAGATCATAGACTGTACTGTCGGAAGACTAATTTTCAATGAAAATATCCCACAGAATCTCGGATATGTTGACAGAACAAATTCTGACAAGCAGTTTGACCTTGAAATAGCATTCTTGGTCGGCAAAAAGCAGCTTTCAGATATAATCGAAAGATGTATCAGGATACACGGAACGACTACTACATCAGAAGTTCTCGATAAGATAAAATCTCTTGGATATAAATACTCAACAAGAGCAGCCATAACAGTTGCTGTATGTGATGCAACTATACCTTCAGAAAAGAAGGATATACTTGCAGAAGCAGATAAGAAGATAGACATTATAACAGACCAGTATAACTTTGGTTATATTTCTTCTGAAGAAAAATCAAAGAAGGTCATCTCTGTATGGAACAATGCTACCGATGAAGTTACTGCTGCCCTTAAAAACGGACTTGACAAGTACAATCCAATTTTCATGATGGCGGATTCAGGTGCCCGTGGTAGTATCAACCAGATAAGACAGCTTGCAGGTATGCGTGGACTTATCGCCAATACATCAGGTACTACTATCGAGATCCCGATCAGAGCTAACTACCGTGAAGGTCTTAATATCCTCGAATACTTCATTTCATCACGAGGTGCGAGAAAAGGTCTTGCAGATACGGCGCTCCGTACTGCTGACTCAGGATACCTTACAAGACGACTTGTTGATGTATCGCAGGACGTTATCATATGTGAGCATGACGGCGGAACAGAAGACGGTATCGAAGTATACGAGATCAGAAATGGCAACGAGATGATCGAACCGTTAAAGGAAAGACTTATCGGCAGATATCTTGTAGATGATCTCAAGGACGAAAAGACCGGCGAGCTTATTATGTCAAAGGATAAGCTTATATCTGACGCTGATGCTTCAAAGATAGTAGCAAGCGGCGTTGAAAGAATAAAAATACGTTCAGTTCTTCACTGTAAAGCAAAACACGGTGTATGTGCTAAATGTTACGGTGCAAACCTTGCAAACGGCAATCTTGTTGGTGTCGGTGAAGCAGTAGGTATCATAGCAGCACAGTCTATCGGTGAACCTGGTACACAGCTTACTATGAGAACCTTCCATACGGGCGGTATCGCATCAGCCGAAGATATCACACAGGGTCTTCCTCGTGTCGAAGAATTGTTTGAAGCAAGAAGACCTAAGAGTGCGGCTATACTTTCAAGAATTGACGGTACAGTTCATATCGAAGAGATCAAGACTACAAGAAATGTTATCGTTACAAATCACGAAACTAATGAGTCTGAGACTTATATGGTGCCGTATAACTTCAAGATCCGTGTGAAAGAGAATGAAGAGATCAAGAAGGGTACAAAGCTTACTGAAGGTAACGTTTATCCTTCGGATATTCTTGATATACTTGATGTTCAGGCTGTACAGAATTATATTATCCATGAAGTACAGAAGGTTTACCGTTTGCAGGGTGTTGATATCAACGATAAGCATATCGAAGTTATCGTAAGACAGATGCTCAGAAAGGTCAAGGTAGATGAACCGGGCAGCAGCTATCTGCTTACAGGAACCCTTATCGACAGCAAGGAAGTTGCTGCTGTAAACGAACAGATAAAGACAAGAATGGAAAATGGTGAGGAAAACTTGAGTTTCGTTACCACTGTTCCGGTGCTTCAGGGTATCACAAAGGCATCTTCAAATTCAGACAGCTTCCTGTCTGCTGCTTCCTTCCAGGAAACTACAAAGGCTCTTACAGATGCAGCTATCAGAGGCAAGGTCGATCATCTTGTCGGACTTAAAGAAAATGTACTCATTGGTAAGCTTATACCGGCAGGTACAGGTATGGATATATACAATAAGGTCCATATTGAAAAAACAGAAACTGCATCGGCTGAGGAAGAACAGCCTGAGGAGCAGCCAGCTGCTTCAACAGTGATCTGATATTAGAGCAATGTTATACAGACGGCAGTCATAAGATAATGGCGAAGGGTAAAGAGCCTTTCGCCGTTATTTTTGAAAAGGTAAAAGGGTGGAAAAATGATATTTATATGCGGATTTTTAATGGCTCTTGCTGACAGCGTTCCCGGCGTATCAGGCGGTACCATAGCGTTTCTTTTAGGATACTATGATGATTTTATAGGTTCTCTTGATTCATTTGTACCGGGCGGAAGCAGCAAGGAAGAACGTAAGGAAAAGATCAAAACGGCTTTGAAATTTCTTTTAAGACTTGGTATTGGCTGGATAGCAGGCTTTGTTTCGGCAGTACTCGTTCTGACAAGCGTCTTCCAGCAGTATATCTATGAGGTAAGTTCACTGTTTTTAGGATTTATAATTTTCTCCATACCGCTTATAATAAAGGAGGAAATCGAAAGCATCAAGGGCAAATACTATAACCTGATATTTACAGTACTCGGAGCAGGGGTCGTTGTACTTATAACAATACTTAATCCGAATGACGGCGGAAGTACAGCTTCGGCAAGCGGTATACTGAGCTATCTGTACTTTACGCTGACAGGAATGCTTGCTATATCGGCGATGGTACTTCCGGGCATATCAGGAAGCACTATTCTTTTGATATTCGGAACATATCTTCCTGTTATGACAGCAATAAAGGGGCTTTTGCATTTTGACTTCAGCGGACTTACAGAAGTGATCTTTTTTGGCGCAGGCATTATAGCCGGAGTGCTTTTAATCATAAGATTATTGAAAAAGGCACTTGAAAAATTCAGGTCACAGACTATATATGCAATACTTGGACTTATGCTGGGTTCGCTTTATGCTGTCGTGTGCGGACCGGAGACATTGAAAGATGCTCCGAAGCCCGCCATGACATTCAGTACATTCAGCATAATATTCTTCATCATAGGCGGCGCAGTAATAGGCGGACTTCAGCTTTTGAAGGTTTTCGGTGGAAAGAAAGCTTCTGACAATGAAGCGGAAGCATGATAAGAGTTTTCTCCCCGGAGCGGTAAGTTTATATCGTTTCGGGGATTTTTTTATGTAAAAACAAAAAAATATATCGAAGAGACAGGAAAAGTATTGACAGCAGATAAAATATATGCTAATATATGAACAGATATTCATATGAAAGGATGTTGATATGATGGACAGCAAAAATGAATTCCTCCATGTACATGAAGAAAGTATAAAAAAAGTTTCAGAAAATATACCCGATGACGAAACGCTATATGATCTTGCAGAGCTTTTTAAGGTCTTCGGCGATTCTACAAGGATAAAGATACTTTACGCCCTTTTTACAACGGAGCTTTGTGTTTATGATATATCACAGCTTCTGAATGTAAGTCAGACAGCGGTATCACATCAACTTAGGGTACTAAAAACAAATAAGCTTGTAAAGAGCCGAAAAGAAGGAAAGAATGTTTTTTATTCTCTTGCCGACGATCATGTATACAGTATCATCGGACAGGGTATTGAGCATATAGAAGAATAATAATAAATAAACGCCG
>CADBQZ010000082.1 GCA_902796865.1 uncultured Ruminococcus sp.
AGATTGGATATCGTTGCAGAAAGCTCTTCGACCGCAGCTGCCTGCTGTGTTGCACCCTTGCTAAGATTCTGTGCTCCGTCTGACAAATGAGCCGAGCCTGACGATACCTGCTGTGCAGCATCATCTATCTGTGTGATCGTATCATTAAGAGATGCAGAAATATTTTCAAGTGCTGCCTTGACCTTATTGAATTCACCTACATAATCAAGAGTAAGCTCAAACGCAAGATTACCATTAGCTATCTCATTAAGAACACTTGTGATCTCATTGATATATTCTGTATAATTATGTATCTGATCTGCTGTTCGTCCGAAGTTATCCGAAAGTGCGCCAAACTCGTCATTAGAATGATAATCGACCTTTGTATTAAGATCACCGTCAGCAATGCTCTGAGCTGCCTTGTCAAGCTTTTTGATCGGAGTAACAACAAGCTTATGTATAAGCAAGAATGTAAGAAGTGCGAGAAGCAAACATGATATAGCTGCTATTATTATAAGCTGAAATGTAAGTGAATCTGCATCAGCAAGAACTTCTGATTCAGGAACATAGAATACAGCAGCCCACTTGCAGTTCGGTACCCATTCAACATAATAATACATTGTCTCGCCGTTTACTTCTGTCTGGTGAAGACCTTCTTTTCCTTCATCTATCCAGCCTACTGCTTTTGCATATAAAGAACCGTCTTCGAGTTCATCGAACGATTTGCTCATAACATTTTCATCAGCAGTACCTATAACGATTCTTGCACCTGCGTCTACCATAAATGCACCGCCGGTCTTTTCAATCTTTACTTCCGACATTATTCTTGATATTTCTTCAAGCTGAACATCGCCTGCTGCAACACCTCTTACGCTTCCGTCACGATTTTTAAGCACACAGGTAGCAGATGTTACTATCTTATTGATCGTTGCATCAAGATAGGCATCGCCGAACATGAACTTGTCATGTGTAAGACCTTCCTGATACCAGCCTCTTGTCGTAGGATCATAATCAGCGCTTGGTACTTCCCAGTTTGCATAGACCTCTTTATTGTTTGTAGCTATGTATATACCTCCGGGGCAGCTGCTCTTATCATCAGCTGTATGATGTACATAATCAAGCTGTTCTTCCGGTGTCATATCCATATATTCAATAACATCACGCTGTGCATCAAGTTTTCCAAGTATCTCATTAAGCCACGCTGAAACATTGTTTACAGAACTTTCAGCACTTGTCTGAAGCTGATGCTCGCTTTCCTTGCGAAGTATCTGCTTTGTAGTTATCTGTACGACAACTACTATACCAACGATAGTCAGAACTATGATAGGTATAAGGATACCCATAAGTTTCATTTGAATATGACCCTTATGAGTCTTTTTTTGGTTTACTATTTGAACTCATTATCTAATCATCCAATTTCTAATATCTGATTTTTGAAGATTTTATACAGATATTCTATAATTCATTATATATCATTTGATCATAAATGTCAATACCATTTCAAATTTTAACTATTGTCATTTTGTACAATTTTATTCTATTTTAGATATTGAGCATTCCTAAATTCAAAACGACCATTACACAAAAATATACTTTTATCCAAAAAGATCATTAGCTATCTTTTCGATCCTTGAATCGTTTATAATATTTTTATCATCAACTTCAAACTCAGTTATATTATATCTGTTCTTTTCGGTAAATTCAAATTTTATATAAAGCTCTTCTCCTGTATCCTTTATCTTTCCCTTGAAATCAACATATCCATTTTCTTCATCTTTAGCTTTAACATAATTCCAATTAGTATCATCACAATATTCATCAAGAGCATCTCCCCATGTACCCGCATCAGGAAAAGTTGTGGGAACTGCATTTTTTATCGAAGATATCATATTCCATTCTGAAAGAAAAGATGTAAGAAACATTGATGCAGCAATTATTGCCGCAACCAGGATAACAGCTAAAAATACTATTACAAGACCCATAGTCTTTTTCTTTTTTTGTCTTGCCTGAGCATCAAGATCAAAGCTCAGCGTATCTGTCATTTCAGATGATTCCTGTAGCTCTGTTTCATCAATAGAAGCTCCGCATGAGGAACAGTATTTTGAATCCTTTCTTATATCATTTCCGCAATATCTGCAAACCATATTATCCCTCTTTTATAAATTGATTTTTAGCAGTCTGCCAAG
>CADBQZ010000083.1 GCA_902796865.1 uncultured Ruminococcus sp.
AGTGATTTATCAGTCTGTCACAGGAACATATTCTGTGACTTCTGTTTCATGACCGCTCAGAGAGTCGATATATCTCTTCAAAGCTATAAGGTCAAATACGTTTGCTTTATCGTCATCTGTAACGTCAAAGTTTGAGATGCCGCCGTATTTGTAAGAATATCCGTTGCTTGTCTGACCTATTGGTATCTTCCAGTCGCCTATCTGATAATAGTCGGTGAGTGTTCCCGGAGCCGGCATATCCCAGACATCATAATCGAGATGTACCTCCTCGTACTGCTTTGTAAGGAAGCGCTCTAAGCATACAATATCTGAAACGTTTATAACAGCGTCCTGATTGATATCGTACTTATAGTTGAGAGGCTTCTGTATCGGCTGCGGAGTAGGCGGAACGTCTTCTCCTCCAAAGTCATAATTTTCGTCTATTTCGGGTGCGCTTGCAATGAGTGTTTTTATCTCGTCAGCATCACCGCCGTACTGGTTTACGAGCGGAGCGATAGCAAGTGCGAATGAACCGTTATAGTCAAGTGCAGGCTCGGTGAACTGATATCTGTCTGAATGATCTTCATAAGCTCCGCTTGCATCATCGCCGCCTACTAAAGCACCGTAAAGAACATATTTTGAATCCGGATTGTCGACAGATGTCTGATTTCCGTTGCCCGGGTTAGCTGCTCTGTGATGTATATGTGTAGGCCACTTGTCTCCGAAACCTAAAAGGTAGCTGTAGCCTCTGCTGTTATTTCCTAAGATGTGATCCATCTGAAATTTAGCACCCTGCATAAGTGTCGGGTCTTCTGTTGCCTGACCGCAGAACTGGAGCGCACAGTTGTATCTTGCAGCTCCCCAGCCGTTTCCGTTATAGCTCGATGTCGGAAGACCGCCCTGTCCCTCAACTTCACGCTTTGCTTCATCGGCATACGCTTTGTCGCCTGTGATGTGATACATAACTGCTGCATATCCGCTCCATGCCTTATCCCAGCAGTAGAGGTAATAGTCATAATACTTCTGTCCATTGTATGTATATGACTTGTCGCCGTTTGGCTTGCAGTTCGGAAGATCAGCATCGCCGTTTATATACATCATTACCTGTGCAAGCATAAGATTGTCTATATATGTATCAGTAGTGGTGTACATTCCGTCGTTTACATCTTCCATTCCGGGGTGATCTTTGCCGAAGTTGAAGAGTGCTTTAGCATATTTTTTACATTCAGCCGAGTATGTAGGATCGCTGTCCTTGAATACATAAGCTGCTGCTGAGAATGCTCCGGACATCCACGATGTGATGACTGAGTTATTTCTCGAAGCTGTGAGCCAGTAAGTCGGTCTGTTGTAATTCTGAGTTTCCGGCGCTGTCCAATAGCTGTGGTCTGACTGGTTGGAAACCGTTGCACATACAGCATAAACATTTCCGGAATCATCAAGGAAAGTAGTTTTCTTTAAGTAATCTGTGGTCTTTTTGAGTATCTCTTTCAGGTGAGCTTCACAGCCGGCTTTTTCATAAGCGCCAGGATTCATATAATATGAAAGTCCAAGACAGGACGCTGCATATCCCATTGTAAGGTTGAATTTTACATGGTCACCCGCATCGTGATAACCGCCGGAAACATCAACGGTATCTCCGCCAGTCTGTGCCTGTATCTTTTGCTTTTCAGAGCCTCCAAGATATTCTGCGCTGCTTAAAGATGCCTGGGCATCGTATGTATGACAGTTGCCTCTCCATGTGAGAGCATTATCGTCTACTCCTGAGCCGCATTCATTTGCGTCAAAGAAATAAAGTGAAAGTGCAAGAGCTTCTGCATAATTCGGGTTGCTGTCGGCGCTTGCAGGTGTGTAGCTTACGGCAGAAGCTGCGATAACTGCTGTACCGGCAAAAGCTGCTGCTCTTGTTCTGAGCTTTTTGAGATTTATCATTACATTTGACCTCCGTTATCTGATATTTTTGAATACTAACCCTTTTTTTATTTGTCAGGGTATTGTCTCGACCTATTCTACCTATTCTATTCTATCATATTTTATATATTAACTTCAAGAATTTTTTTCAAAGATTATAAAAAATCAACATTTTGCATAATCACTCATATATAATTTAGGCAACACCGCACAAATATGCGATGCTGCCTTTATAGTTTATATCAATTGTATTCGTCATAGAGCCTTATTATACGTTCTTCTATGCTGCTCCAGGAGAAGAAAGGATATTCGGTACTGTCTGAAGGTATGTATTCATCAGGATGTTTTTTTACTTCCATGTTCCCGAGATATATTATATTCCGGGGTATCACTCTTTTAGAAGCGTTCAGAAGCTTTCCTCTGTATCTATAAAGCTTTTTGGGGTATTTCTGAGCTATACCAAGATTCAGGATATCTGAGTGATCTATATCATTTATATCCGGAAGTGTTTCATCATCTGAAAGCCAGAAATAAACTATCGGGACTATATGCCCTTTGAACCAGCTGCATTGATCGGCTTTCTGTATAATGATATACCTGCCGCTGTAGCCTCTTACTCTTGAAAATTCCGTTCTTAATCTGTATGCGTATACGTCACCGATATTCCATTCGCATTTATACATTTTATACATATACAGTCTTTTTGATTCGGGACACGGCATCATAAGCTTTTTGCGAAGCTTCCATAAAGCGGTCTGCTTTTTTATTATGACCGTTCTTCCACAGGAACGCCAGTTTGCTATTATATCGCCTTCTTCGATTATTCTTACAGCAAGCTTTTGAAGTTTATCCGACACACGACCGAGCTTCCATGCACTTTCGGCAAGAGCAAGTACAACGATAAGCTGTTTATAATTATCATCAAGGTGATGCTTGAAGAAAATAAGGACTTCTTTTTCGGCTTCTTCCGCTGAAAGTCCTTCTCTGAGTTTACATAGGTAGAATTCTTTTACGTCATATCCAAGATCATCAATGAATATGTCTTTGTCGTTTAAGTTCATGATCTTTCCCCCTGATATTTTGATACATAAAATGCTGTTATGTATCTCAATATATATAATAACACAAAAATCGGAAAAATCAAATATTTCTGCATAGTTTTTTTGAAAAAATTAGTTGCTGTTCGACATATTTCGACAGTATTCGACAAATATCGACACGAAAACATGATTTATTAATTAACTATATCAAAATCCTTGATAATTTCAGTGGGGGATAGAAATTTATGTTATAGTTATTATGGGGGCAACAAAATATAAAAGATATTTATAGCATATTTATTATAGCATAATTTTCTATAGATGTCAATAAATTCAGCTGTAATTAGAATGATATATAATACAATAAATGAAATATATTTGAACTTTGATATTTTTAAATCATATATTATACTATTACTATAAAAGAGAAAGGAGATTTCTTATGAGCGGCGGAAAAATAATTATCACACTGGACAAATACCGCAAAGAACGTAATATAAGCAAGTATAAAATAATAAAAAACTGTGATGTCAGCGCAACACAGCTCAACAGTTATTGTAACAATAAGATCACAAGAATAGACCTGCCTGTGGTCGCAAGGATATGTGACTATCTTAATTGCAGTGTCAGCGATATTCTGGAGTATATTCCTGATGCGGACAGCACAGATGAATAGTCCGAAAATTTATTTGTATCATAAAAACGAAAAGACCGTTCCGGGAAAAGGAACGGTCTTTTTGTAGTTTACATACTTTCTTTTAGTATTTTTATAACCTCATCACGGCTAAGTACTTTATAGCCGCCTTTAAGTATTGTTGTAGCATCAGCTATGCCTTCTATCATATCGTCAGAAGCGCCAAGCTCCGAGATAGTCATTACGAGTTCTATCTCCTTCATCCAGCTTTCCATAGCTGCAAGACCTTCATTTGCGATTTGTTCATCTGTTTTTCCGGTTGGAGAAACTCCCCAGACTTCAACAGCAAAACGTGCAAATTTCTTTAAACCGTATTGCATGATATGACGATAATAGGGGAGTGAGACTGCTGCAAGTGTCATGCCGTGAGTAGCATCTGTATAAGCACCGACTGCCTGACCGAGCATATGCACCATCCAGTCTTCTGTCTTTCCTTTGCTGACAAGCGTATTTAATGCCCATGTAGCTGTCCACATTATGTTTGAGCGTGCTTCGTAATTCTTTGGGTCTTTAACTGCGATGCGGCTTGAATGGATAAGCCCTCTCATAAGACCTTCGCTTATATAGTCTGAAGTGTTGTCGTCTTCACCCGAGAAGTACTGCTCGCAGATATGGCTCATAATATCGAATATGCCTGCACACATCTGATATTTCGGTAGAGTCATTGTATATCTTGGATTTAGTATAGAGAATCTGGGCATTACTTCTTCACCGAATACATGACCTATTTTCAGTTTGCATTTATGGTTTGTGATAACAGAACCGCCGTTCATTTCAGAACCGGTGCCTGCCATTGTGAGAACACAGCCTACCGGTAATATCTTACAGTCAGGTTCCTCGAAGCGGATAAAATATTTTTCCCACGGGTCGTCATTACAGTGAACAGATACGGAAACAGCCTTTGAATAGTCACAGACCGAACCGCCGCCGACAGCAAGAATAAAATCAGATTTGTTTTTACGGGCTATCTCAACGCCTTCGTTTAATTTATCGGAAGTCGGATTCGGCATTACACCCGGGACTTCGGCAACATTCTTCCCGCATTCTTTGAGGATAGCAGTTATTTCGTCGTAGAGACCATTTTTCTTGATAGAACCTCCGCCGTATACCAGCAGTACATTTTCACCGTATTTTTTCAGCTCATCCTTGAGGTAATTTAAAGAGTCTTCGCCGAAATAAAGCTTTGTGGGATTATGATAACTAAAATTTCCTAACATTATGATTCCTCCAGATCACATTTTTGCAAGTGTATTTATATCGCTTTCCGATGGGTTTACTTTGCCTTCGATGATATTTGCATTCGGAGCGCTGGGCTCTAGCTTTTTCAAGGTATCTCCAAAGCCGCTGCTGCCGGATGTCGCAAAGAGAATTATTTTTTTACCTGAAAAGTCATAGCTTTCTAAAAATGTATTTATGATAGTGGGAGCAACGTACCACCATATTGGAAAGCCGAGATAGATAGTTTCATATTCTGAGATATCAGCATTTTTATCGGCAACAGGCGGACGGAAGCTTTGATCGCTCATTTCAATGCTGCTTCTCGATTGTTTATTTTGCCAGTCCAGATCAGCGGCAGTATAAGGTGTTTCAGGTTTTATCTCATAAAGATCAGCGCCTGCTGCGTCAGCAAGTTTTTTTGCTATGGATGCTGTTTTCCCGCTTGCTGAAAAAAATGCTATTAGTTTTTTGTTCATGTTTATTTCCTCCTGTAATTATTCAACAATTAACATTTTTTGGGTGGTTTTCAATAATTATAGCATATTGTTTCATAACTGTCAATATAATTTTTTAGTTATAGACAACAAAAAGATCCCGACACTTTCAAAGTATCGGGATCATTATTTTTATTTGAAGTATCTTACGCCGTTTTCAAATATTCTCTGGTCTTTATTTCCGGCAACGTTTTTGCATACGTTCTTTCCGATACGTTCGCTGTGTCCCATTTTGCCGAGAACACGGCCGTCCGGAGAAGTTATACCTTCGATAGCTTCCATAGAAGTATTTGGATTGTATCTTATATCCATTGTAGGTCTGCCGTTCGGATCAACATACTGTGTTGCAATCTGACCATTGTTAGCAAGCTTCACGATAAGCGACTGCGGAGCAACAAAGCGTCCTTCGCCGTGTGATATTGCTATTGTGTGGATATCGCCGACATTGCTGCTTTCAAGCCATGGAGACTTGTTTGAAGCTATACGTGTATTTACCATCATCGACTGATGTCTTGCGATAGTATTAAATGTCAATGTAGGTGAATCAGCGGTCATATCGGTAATTTCACCGTAAGGTACAAGACCAAGCTTTATAAGTGCCTGGAAACCGTTGCAGATACCGAGCATAAGACCGTCTCTGTTTTTGAGAAGTTCTGTTACAGCATCTTTGACTTTTGGATTTCTGAAGAATGCTGTTATGAATTTACCGCTTCCGTCAGGCTCGTCACCGCCGCTGAATCCGCCGGGTATCATTATCATCTGTGACTGTCCGATGAGTTTTGCAGCTTCGTTTACAGATTCTTCTATATCCGATGCACTCAGATTCTTTACTACCATTACATGAGGCTCAGCACCGGCACGTTCAAATGCCCTTGCAGTATCATATTCACAGTTTGTTCCCGGGAATACAGGAATGAATACTCTTGGTTTTGCACTCTTTATTACAGGGAATACTCTCTTTGAAGCCTGAATGTTATATTCATATGCTTCAACAGCTGTAAGAGATGTCTTTATTCTGCACGGATAAACAGGCTCGAGTTTGCTCTCCCATGTTTTCTGCAGAGATTCAAGTGAAAGCGTACAGCTTTGTGTGAAAATATTATAGTCGTGTACAGTTTTACCTATGATCTGTTCATCTTCTTTAGCTTTTCCTTCGAGTTCTATGATGAATCCGCCGTAGCATGGCATGAATAGTTCATTCTCTGAAAGCTTCTTTGTGAATTTGAATCCTATCCTGTTGCCGAAGCACATTTTAGCGATACCTTCTGCGATACCTCCGTGAGTTATAGCCCATACAGCTTTAGCTCTGCCTTCGTCTATCATTGCTTCAACTTTGGCGAATACTTCCTTTACGCTGTCAAATTCAGGAAGTCCGTTTTCATCTGTTCCGGGAGTCATAATGATAACTTCACTGTCTTCCGATTTGAATTCAGGAGAAACGACTTTTTTGCTGGAAGCTGTTGATACAGCGAATGAAACGAGCGTAGGCGGAACATCTATGTTCTCAAATGTTCCAGACATAGAGTCCTTGCCGCCGATAGCGCCGCAGCCCATCTCGAGCTGTGCCTTGAATGCGCCGAGAAGTGCAGCCATAGGCTTGCCCCAGCGTTCGGGATCGTTTTGTGTTCTTTCAAAATATTCCTGGAATGTGAGCCAGCAGTGTTCATATTTTCCGCCTGCTGCAACTACTTTAGCGATAGATTCAACGACAGCTGCCTGTGCACCGTGATAAGGGCTTTTTTCGCTTATAAACGGGTCAAATCCCCAGCCCATTACAGAACAGGTATCTGTTTCGCCTTTGAGTACCGGTATCTTTGCAGCCATTGCCTGTGTAGGTGTGAGCTGATATTTTCCGCCGAACGGCATGAGTACTGTTGATGCACCGATAGTTGAGTCGAATTTTTCAACAAGACCTTTCTGTGAGCAGACATTCAGGTTCGCCATAAGTGAATCCCAGCCTTCCGGATTATCGCTGTAAGCGCATGGGATATTCACGTTCGGACGCTTTATCTTTATGTCAGTGTGCTTTGGCGCACCGTTTGAATTTAAAAATTCTCTTGAAAGATCAACTATGGTGTTGCCGTTCCAGTTCATTCTGAGTCTTTCGGTATCTGTGACATCGGCAACTACAGTAGCTTCAAGGTTTTCTTTGTGTGCTTCTGAAAGGAATTTTTCGATATCTTCTTTTGCTATAACTACAGCCATTCTTTCCTGCGATTCGCTTATAGCTATCTCTGTTCCGTCGAGACCGTCGTATTTTTTCGGAACTGCATTAAGGTCTATATCAAGACCGTCTGTAAGCTCACCGATAGCGACTGAAACACCGCCTGCACCGAAGTCGTTGCATCGCTTTATCATTCTTGTAACATCAGGATTTCTGAACAGTCTCTGGAGCTTTCTTTCTTCCGGCGGATTGCCCTTCTGGACTTCAGCACCGCAGCTTTCAAGTGATTCAAGAGTATGTGACTTTGAAGAGCCTGTTGCACCGCCGCAGCCGTCACGGCCTGTCTTTCCGCCAAGTAATACTACCACATCTCCGGGAACAGGTGCTTCACGCCTTATATTCTCTGCCGGAGCGGCGCCTACTACCGCACCTATTTCAAGTCTCTTTGCAACATATCCCGGGTGGTATATCTCTGATACATGACCTGTTGCAAGACCGATCTGGTTTCCGTATGAACTGTAGCCGTTTGCTGCACCGACAGTGATCTTTCTCTGCGGGAGCTTTCCGGAGATAGTATCTTCAACAGGCACTAAAGGATTAGCTGCACCGGTCACTCTCATTGCCTGATATACATATGATCGGCCCGATAGCGGGTCACGGATAGCGCCTCCGAGACAGGTAGCAGCGCCGCCGAAAGGCTCTATCTCTGTCGGGTGATTGTGCGTTTCGTTCTTGAACATGAGTATCCAGTCCTGCTCACCTTCATCGGTATCGACTTTTATTTTTACAGAGCAGGCATTTATCTCTTCACTTTCGTCGAGATCAGGAAGCTTTCCGTCAGCTTTAAGCTTTCTTACTGCAAGAGTAGCCATATCCATAAGAGTTACCGGCTTATTCTCTCTTCCAAGTTCTGAACGTATATTCAGATATGAATCATAAGTTTCTTTTATGTACGGAGCTTCTATATCGACATTTTCGATCTCTGTCGAGAATGTTGTATGACGGCAGTGATCTGACCAGTATGTATCTATCATGCGTATCTCAGTGATAGTAGGGTCACGTTTTTCGGTATCCTTGAAGTAGCTCTGACAGAATTTTATATCATCAAGATCCATAGCAAGTCCGAATTCTTTTATGAAAGCATTCAGTCCTTTTTCATTCAGTCTTATAAAGTTTTCAAGTGTTTCTACTGTTGTAGGTATCTCATAATTTGTTTCAAGTGACTGTACTTTTTCGAGTGATGCTTCACGGCTTTCCACAGGGTTTATAAGATAATCTTTTATTTTCTTGAGATCATCGTCTGTCACTCTGCCTTCTATGATATATATTTTAGCAGTTCTTACACGGCATCTGTCTTTTTGTGTGAGTATCTGTATACACTGCTCACAGCTGTCAGCACGCTGGTCGAACTGTCCGGGGAGATATTCCGCCGCAAAAACTCTTTCATTGTTTATAAGCACCGGGAGTTCGCTGTATGTAACATCGACAGGCGGTTCTGAAAATACGGTATTGACCGACATAACAAAGTCCTGCTGAGTTATCTTGTCTACATCATAGCGGTTAAGTATCCTTACACCTGAGATATTCAGTCTCAGTGCTGTTTGTATATCGTTGAGCACTGATCTCGCCTCAACTGCATACTCCGGTTTCTTTTCAACGTATATTCTGAATACAGACATTTTTTGCTCCATTCTCCGCAAGAAAGGTAATTATTATTTTTTATCGAACGGTAAGGATTGCGGACAGTACCGTTCTGCTGTCAGACTGCATTGACTATCTTTCCGATACAGCAGTCTTTTTCACCTTCTTCTATTTTAACATAAAAAATCTCTCTTTTCAAACTTTTTTGAAAATTTTTTTCGGGAATTTTTATTAGCGTATAGTTTGGGGTATGTCCGACATGAAAATCGGGGTCATTTTCACGCTCGAAAAGCACGGGAAATACCTTTCCGATAAGACTTTTATGAAATTTCAATGACATTTTTTCGCCTAGCGATATAAGTTTTTTCATGCGCTCTGTCTTTACTCTTTCGGGAAGATGACCTTTCATTTTTGCGGCTGCTGTGCCAGGTCTTGATGAATATGGGAAAACGTGTATCTTTGAAAATCCTATACTTTCTGCAAAATCCATAGTCTGTTCAAAATCCTCATCTGTTTCATTAGGGAAACCGACCATTATATCGGTAGTTACAGAACAGTCAGGAAAATAATTTCTTATTCTTTCTACGAGTTCGGAATATTCAGCACAGGTGTATTTACGGTTCATAGCTTTAAGCGTTTTATCACATCCGCTCTGAAGCGACAGGTGGAACTGCGGACAAAATCCGGGGAGCCTGCTGAGTCTTTCAAGATCTTTATTACTTATCATTTCCGGTTCGAGCGAGCCTAAACGTACTCTTTCGATGCCGTTTATGCCGGAACAAAGTTCAGCCGCATCGGTCATACAAGCGCCAAATTCAATGCCATAAAAAGCGAGATTTATCCCTACAAGAACGATCTCCTTGTATCCATTTTGAGCAAGTGCTTCCGCTTCTTCTTTAAGTCTTTCAAGCGGCTTTGAGCGGCAGCGTCCCCGGGCATAAGGTATCATACAGTAGGAACAGAATCTGTCGCATCCGTCCTGTATTTTAACGAATGCTCTTGTTCTGCCCGAAAATCCTTTGCAGATCATATCTTCAAATCTGTCCTTTTTCCCGAAAACTTCTATATCTACACGGCGTTTTTTATTATTTATAAATTCTTTTACAAGAGAAATTATATTGCTTCTGTTTTTTGTGCCGGTGATTATATCAGCTTCCGGAAGCTTTTCAGCCATATCGGGCGATGCCTGAGGCATACATCCTGTCAATACTGTAACAGCGTCCGGAGCAGTTTTTCTTGCCTGTTTAAGAGCTTTTATGCTCCGGTTGTCTCCCGAAGAGGTGACGGTACATGAATTTATGACTACAACATCGGCATCTTTCAGATCATTACAGACGATAAATCCGTCTTTTATAAAACTTTCTCTTATATTTTCTGTTTCGTACTGATTTACCTTGCAGCCGAAGCTTTGAAAAAACACTTTCATACTGTAAGCACCTTTCTTAAATGTATATAATGCACAAATACAAACTATTCGCATTGTGCAAGCTAAACAAAATATTGAAATTGAATAAATTAGAAGCGAAACTTCTGCTTCTATTATACTAAATTTACGAAATTATTTCAATCGTATTGACAATGATTTTATTTGGTGGTATTATGTAATCAGCAGGAAGACATTGGGGCTCCTGCAAAAAACGAAAAACAAAGGGATAAACAGGAGGTAATACATTATGACAAGCTATAAAATTTCACTTGCAGCGATCGACGATGTCAAGAAGTTTGTGAATATCGTTATGAAATACGATTTTGATGTGGATCTTGTATCAGGAAGATATGCAGTAGACGCAAAGTCGATCATGGGTATTTTCAGCCTCGATCTTTCAAAGCCTATCGAACTCAAGGCACATACTGATGAGCCGGGAGATTTTGAAAAAGAAATCGCAGACTATATCGTAAAGTAATTTATGTTGCATCTGAGGACCCGTCCTTTTATAAAGGGCGGGTCTATATTTGTTTTGCAAGTAACTTTAAGTCATAGCAGTACAAATATCATGTGCCAGTATCGCTGTATTGATACATTCTAATCCGGACGCTCCGGGCATAGACTTGAATATATAAATATCATCATATGGAGAAAGTCTATGAAAAGATTTATTTTTGCTTTTGCGGCGGTTTTTATTCTTACAGCGGCGGTAATGTATATCTTTCCGGCAAATTGTGAGGAGAATGAAGAGACAATTGACTGTCCGTTTGTGCTTATGGAGACCGGTACAGGTATCGTTATAAAAGAACAGCGTGGGAATGAGCGTATGCCGCAGGGTTCCCTTGCAAAGCTTATGACTGTGCTTATCGCAGCTGAGGAAATGGAGCAGGGAAAATTTTCGGTCGATACTGTTATCAATATCGGTGACGAGGTTAGCGGTACTTCCGGTGCGGTAGTATGGCTCAGACCGGGAGACAGCATGACTGCTGATGAGCTTTTAAGATCAGTCATTATCGGCAATGCAAATGATGCGGCGGCAGTCTTAGCGGTATACATTGGCAAAAGCGAAAAAGAATTTGTCCGCATGATGAACGCAAGGGCTTTTGAACTTGGTATGAGAGATACAGTGTATAAAGATTGTTCTGGTATGAGCGGCGGCGGATATACTACGGCTCATGATGTATCGTTGCTTGCGTGTGAGCTTTTAAAGCATGAACAGCTCAGAAAGTATTTTACTTCATGGACAGATACTGTAAGGAACGGTCAGACGGAACTTGTGAATGAAAACAGGCTTGTGCGGACATACGACGGCATAACCGGATTAAAGGCAGGAAGCATAGGCGGCAGGGAGTATTTCCTTGTGCTGACTGCCGAAAGAAACGGTATATCTTTTGCAGCTGTATTATTGGGGTGTGATGATAAGGATAAACGGTTTTCATACGGAAAAAAGCTATTGTCTGAAGGCTTTTCTTCGTATAAGATAACTGCTCCGGAATTTGCGGCAGAGTTTTTGCGTCCGGTCGAAGTTCACGGCGGCATAGAGAGTGCAGTAATGATAGGCGCTGAAAGCTTGAAAGAGCTTGTAGTCCCGAAATACAGCGGAGAACTTTCAGCGTCAGTACTGATACCGCAGTATGTAGATGCTCCGGTGAAAAAAGGTCAGAGAATAGGCGTGGCAGGCTTTTACAACGGTGACACTTTGCTATTTGAAACTGCACTTGTAGCTCAGCAAACGGTTGACAAGGTCGATTTTGTGCATGGTATAGGAAAAAGTTTGGATATATTGTACAAATAATTTTGTGGAAAAATATTTAGTTCCTACAATAATAATCTTACATCTTGCAAATAAACCGGAAATATAGTAAAATGATAAGTAGAAAGTTATAAACTGCGGTCTGTATGCAGTATTTTATATACGTCGGACGCAGCTTTCAATAATGGACTGGAGGAAACTTAAAATGTCTTTAAGATTGAACGGCAAATATGTTCAGAAGTTTGTCAATGAAAATGAAATGAAAGGTATCAGGGCACAGGTAGAAACTGCTGCAAAGGTGCTTCATGACAAAACAGGTCTTGGAAATGATTTTCTGGGCTGGCTTGATCTTCCTGTTGACTATGACAAGGAAGAATTTGCAAGGATAAAGGCTTCTGCTGAAAAGATAAAGAAAACAGCTGATGTGCTTATCGTTATCGGTATCGGCGGCTCATATCTCGGTGCGAGAGCGGCTATTGAATTTTTGAAGTCGCCCTTCTATAATAACATGAAGAAGGATACGCCTGACATCTACTATGTCGGCAACAACATCAATCCTACATATCTCAACGAAGTACTTTCAATATGCGAAGGAAAGGACATTGCGGTAAATGTTATCTCAAAGTCAGGTACTACAACAGAGCCTGCACTTGCTTTCCGTATATTCAAGAAGCTTGTTGAGGACAAGTATGGCAAGGACGGCGCTAAGGACAGGATATTCTGTACTACTGACAAGGCAAGAGGAACATTAAAGAATCTTGCTGATACAGAAGGATACGAAACATTCGTTATCCCTGATGATGTAGGCGGACGTTTTTCAGTGCTTACAGCCGTAGGACTCCTTCCTATAGCAGTTGCAGGCTGTGATATAGACAAGCTCATGGAAGGTGCAGCAAAGGCAAGAGAAGCATTCTCAAAGGATTTCGATGACAATGACTGCTACAAGTATGCGGCACTCAGAAATATCCTTTACCGCAAGGGCAAGTCTGTAGAGCTTATGGTTTCAT
>CADBQZ010000084.1 GCA_902796865.1 uncultured Ruminococcus sp.
ACATCACGCAGAAACTCGAAGGCTCTGTTCGCACTCTGGATCCTGTCCATGAGCATTTTTGCCTTTTCTTTTCCGAAGGCATTCATAAGTACGCTCATAGAATATTCCGTACCGCCTTCTGCAACAACCTTCTGCGCCACGAAAAGCTCATAAAACTCATCCATAATATCCAATATCGTATCCTTGCTGAGACTCTCGATCTTTGAGATCTCGATCGAGATCTTTTCGACCTCCTCATCGCTAAGATGCTTGTATATCTGGGCGGCTGTCTCTTCACCGACAGCGACTATAAAAGCTGCTACCTTTCGTATGGTCGGTATTTTCGGTTTTTCTTCGGCTTCTTCAGCCTCTGTCTCGTTCTCGATCACAGTTGTTTTATCAGCCATTTGTTCTCCTCTCCTGAAAAACGAAGTGTTTTCACTTTTTTTCAAATTCCATTATATCATATTTTTATTTGTTTGACAATAGCCTTTACACCAAAATGATAACAATTCCAATTATATACTATGTTTTTTGTGCAATTACAACATAAGATATTTGATAAAAATGTAGATTTATTTAAACTTTCAAGGAAAAATTTAGTGATTGAGTGTAAAAACGCTGCAAAGCAGTGGCTAACAACATCTGCTTTTTTCACAAATTTTTTCTCAAAAAATTGGCGTATACTGCAAAAAACTGGCATATCATCCAAAAAATGTTTTACAGATTGTTCAAAAGAGAAAAATCGACCCTAAAAACGATACATTTTTAAAGAAAATACGGCATATCCTTGCATTTAAGTCTATATCTCCATAGTTATTATAGCGCTTTTTTTGCTGTAAGTCAAGCAATTTAAGTAATTTGAACAAAACTATTTAATGATTTTTTCTGATTTAAATTTTAATATCTATTGACAAATCATCAAAAATAGAATAAAATAAGATATATAGATATCCGTTCCCGTTAAATAAAGCGTTGCGGAAAATGTATAAATTCAGTACCGGATAACCGGTACATATGATTTGCAAAATAAAATTAAATCGCCGCCGGTCTTTAAGACACAGCAAATAAAGACTCAATATGTCAAAAGACAGGCTTTCCACTAAAGCATATTTTGCAGGCGGCAGAAGGGTGATTGACCATGATTGAAATTAATGACCACAAGCTCAGCGACCTTATCGACAAAAAACTTATACAGGAGATTCAGGACAGCTTCAGCGAAGCTACAGGAATGGCTGCTTTTGTAACAGATGAAAACGGAAAAAATATCACATCATCTGTAAAGCAGAGTGATCTCTTCAAAAAGGTGCTGAAATCATCGGGTGCGCTGAATTCAATGGGCAGCAACAGTTCACTTTACAACAGTGCCGGTGTATATTTCATTGCAGCGCCTATAGCTCTCACCGGAAGAACTATCGGTATGTTTATCGCAGGACAAGTCCTCACCGACCAGCCTGACAACACATCGGCTCAGAAGTATGCTTCGGATCTCGGCATCAGCACGAGCGAATACATGACAGAAACATCAGCTATGAAAGTTATGCCGGAAATAGAGATAAGAGGATTCGTTTCACTTGTAGGCTCTATGGCAAAGCTTATCTCATCAAAAGCTCAGAGCGAACACATAAAGCTCCTTAACAGCGATGATACAGCTATCGACGGTGCTGTAACAATGGTAGCAAAGTTCTCTGAAGCTGAATCGCTCATAAAGTCTAATGCAGAAACACTTGAAAAGCTTCGTGCAGAATTTGCACAGCTCGAATCTATAGCTACAAAGTCTGTAGAAGAAGTAAGATCTACAAAGGACACTATCAAGGTTATACAGGATATAGCCATGAATACAAGGATCTTAGGCTTCAATGCTTACATAGAAGCTGCAAGAGCCAAGGAATACGGTAAGAGCTTCGGTGTTATCACACAGGAGATCAGAGATCTTGCAGACAGAAGTAAAGAATCAGCAGATAAGATCGAAGACTCTATGACAAATATCAACGGCTTCTCAAGACAGATAGATACTCAGGTAAAGAATACAGAAGGATTCCTTACCGATTGTATCAGAAATGGTGAGAAATTCTCTATGATACTTAATTCTATTATGTCACAGAACAGTGAACAGAGCGAATTCTGATAATTAACATCAATAATAGTGATAAGAGCGCATTATTTATGCGCTCTTTTTCATTTTAATTACCTGTCGATTGTGCATATCGATGTTTATTTCCAAAATTATATGGTACCTTATTATACAAATATACCTTTGCAAAATTTATGAAAGTGTGCTATAATAATATTACAGAATGTATATTTATTATAAGAAATATAAAAGGAGGGTAAAAATTGAGTCTTAATATCGGAGATCATGTTGTTTACTGTTCAAAAGAGATCTGTCTTATCGAAAGTGTTGTAAAAAAATGCTTTGACGGTAAAAATGAGATAGATTATTTTCGCTTAGTTCCTGTTAATACAAATAAATCTTCCTACTATATTCCATGCGAAAACTGTGAATCAAAAGTAAGACCGCTTCTTACAAAAGATGAGATATACAAACTTATAGATGATATACCGTCTGCCGATGAAAAATGGTATGATGACCGCAGCGAAAGAAAGCATATCTTCAGGTCTGTCCTCAAAAGCGACGATTATCACGAAATAATATCTATGATGCACTCACTGCATATTCATGAACAAGAACAGATCTCAAAAGGCAAAAAACTGCTCGCATCCGATGAACGTATCATGAACGAAGCCAAGCATCTTATAGACCAGGAATTTGCTTTCGTTCTTGGGATAAACGAAGACGACGTAAAAGAGTTTATTAAAACTAAGCTGTCACATAAAAGCTGATACAGTCATACAGATCCAAAAAACAACTTTATATACGCACTGTAAAAAATGCTGAGAACTCAAATATGAGAACTCAGCATTCTTTTTGCACTTTTTCAATTTTTTATACGATCATAAGTGACTGTGAAACTGCTTCACAATACTCCGCATAGTAATAATACTTTCTTAATTCTTCGACACATTTATCAGCATCTTTTTTATGCTCAAATATGCCGAATACCGCCGAACCGCTGCCGCTCATCAAAGCTTTTTTTGCTCCTGCTCCTTCAAGATGATTTTTCAGGTCAAACACATCTTTCGTTTTGGTCACAAGTTCAAATACATTTTCACAAAGCTCACATTTTTTCAGGAAATTTCCTTTGTCTATAGCCTTTAAAAGCTTCCCGGTCTTAGGGTGTTCGATAGTCTCAAGCGTATCTATCCTGCTGTATGCTTCCGGCGTTGATATGCCTGCTTTTCCTTTAGCAATAACAAGATGAAACGGTGCAAGACTTCTTATAGGATTTATTATCTCACCTATACCTTCGACAAATGCTGTTCCGCCGAATATAAAAAACGCCGTATCTGCACTTATTCTTCCGCCGATCTCTGCAAGCTCTGATATAGTCATTCTTGTTCCGAACATCTCATTCATAGCAAAAAGTACTGCCGCACCGTCAGAGCTTCCGCCGCCTAATCCTGCCTGAGAAGGTATATTCTTTTCTATATGTATATCGACACCGCATTCTATCCCTGTATATTCCATAAATAAAAGTGCTGCTTTATAAGCGATATTTGTCATGTCACACGGCACATCCGGATTATCGGCAGTTATTCTTATACCCATGGAGGTTTCGGTAACTGTTACTATATCAAAAATGCCAATACTTTGAAATACGCTCTTTATATAGTGATAACCGTCATTCCTTTTTCCGACAACATCGAGCGACAGATTTATCTTCGCTGATGCTTTCACTGTCATAGTCTTCATCTTTTATCCTCTGTGTTCATTTACAAATTCTTCTATACGCCTCAGAGCTTCTATGATATGTTTTAGCGAATACGCATAGGATACTCTTACAAAACCTTCGCCGCTCTCTCCGAAGGCATTTCCCGGAACTACTGCAACGCTTTTTTCGGAAAGAAGCTTTTCGCAGAATTCCTCGCTTGTCATGCCGGTGCTTTTTATGCTTGGGAATACATAAAATGCTCCCTCCGGGTCAAAGCATTCAAGTCCCATTTTATTGAATCCGTCAACAACGAGCCTTCTTCGTACATTGTACTCATCCACCATTTTGCGTACTTCCTTATCGCATTTGGTGAGCGCTTCTATCGCCGCATACTGGCTCACAGTCGGAGAACTCATTATACCATACTGATGTATCTTTAAAGCCTGTTTAACTATCGGTGCAGGCGCACAAAGATATCCCAGTCTCCAGCCGGTCATAGCAAACGCCTTTGAAAAACCGTTTACATATATTGTGCGTTCCTTCATTCCCTCCAGAGCTGTTATCGAAAAATGCTTTCTGCCGTATGTAAGCTCTGAATATATCTCGTCTGTAAGGATAAGTATATCCGTTCCTCTAAGAAGTTCTGCTATTGGCTCAAGATCCTCTCTTGTCATTATAGCACCTGTAGGGTTATTCGGATAAGGGAGTATAAGAAGCTTTGTCTTATCGGTGATCTTTTCCTTTACAGCCTCTGCTTTGAGCTTAAAATTATCTTCTTTATAAGTCTTTACAGGAACAGGCACACCGTGCATTATCTCAACTATCGGCGCATAACAGACAAAGCAGGGTTCAGCTATCAGCACTTCATCGCCCGGGTCTATCAATGCTCTTACCGAAATGTCTATAGCTTCCGAACCGCCGACAGTAACTATCACTTCTGACTTAGGGTCATATTCAACACCTATCTTGTCTTTGGTGTAGGAAGCTATCTCTTCACGAAGCGATGCAAGTCCTGCATTTGCAGTATAAATTATCCTCTTTTTTTCAAGCGTATTTATAGCAGCTTTTCTTACAGCCCACGGTGTCTGAAAGTCCGGTTCTCCTACTCCTAAGCTTATAACGCCTTTCATGCTTGCCGCAAGGTCGAAAAATTTTCGTATACCCGAAGGCTTTATCTCTTTGACCTTTCCGGACAAAAGCTTATCGTAATCTATCATCTGACGTTTTACCTCCTTGAACTATCAAAGCTGCATCACGGTGCAACATAGTCTCTCTCATCAATTTCTTCGTCCTCAATAAATATACCTTTTTCCTTATATGTTTTGAGTACAAAATGAGTCGATGTTGAAAGCACTCCGGCAATAGTTGAAAGCCGCTGTGCCACAAACAGAGCTATATCTTTGAAGTCCTTTCCTTTTACTGTGACCGAAAGATCGTATGTACCAGACGACACGAGCGATACCGCTTCTACCTCGTCATACATCATTATAGTTCTTGCTATATCATCAAAACCGCTGTCACGCTCAGGTGTTACTTTAAGCTCGATATACGCTATTATAGTGTTTTTATCGGCAAGGTTCTCATTTAAGATAGCACTGTATCCTTTTATGATGCCGTCATCTTCAAGCTTTTTTATCTGTTCTTTTATCGTCTGTTCGCTCCTGCCGAGCATAGCTGCAAGCTGTGCATTTGTGAATCTCGCATTCTGCGAAAGCAGATCTATCAATTTATCCATAATATAACTCTCCTTTACAATTTAAAAAATACCGGCTCATGCTTTATGTAGTATGCGCCCTTATCAAAGCCTGCATTTGCTGCAAGCTCCATAACTTCATTTATCCCTTTGCCGATATCGGCTGTACTGTGGCTGTCTGAGCCGAATGTAAGTATCTTTCCGCCCATATCATGATACAGCTTCAGATATTCATATGACGGAAATGGTTTTCCATATTTTTGTCTTAGCCCGGAACTGTTTATTTCAATACCTTTGCCGTTTTTTATGAGTGTTTCAAATACAGCGGCAATATTATCACGATATACCGATATATCCGTCTTTATCCCGTAATCGCCCTCTATATATCTTAAAGGATAAGTAAGATGTCCAAGCACATCGAATTTATTCTTTACGCAAAGCTTTAAAAGTTCATCGAAGTATTCTCTGAAAAGCTTATCTACATCTTCCTTGCGATAATCAAGGAAATAAAAGTCCGCTCGTCCGGGAAGCTCGTGCATAGAACCTATAACAAAATCCAAACGTTTATCATTTACTACCTTGTCACAAGCTTCCTCATCAGAACAAGCCTGTCCCAGCTCTACGCCGCATATAAGCGTTAATTTATCTTTATAAAGCTCCTTTGCGGCAGTTACCTCTGCCGCAGAGCTTTCAAATGAATCCTTATATCCGAAGACATCTTCCTCAGTCGGTGCATCGACATTGTAGTATTCATGTTCATAGAACCTGTTTATTTCACAGTGATCGGTCACCGCCATAGCCTTTATGCCAAGCTCTATAGCTCTTTCACAGCGTTCCGAAACGGTATCATTCTCCGCATCGAAGGAATTATGCGTATGTGTATGACAATCTGTAAGCATTATTTCCACCTTTCATCATTCAGTATCGGTACTGTTTGCAGCAGTTGCTGATATAGATACTTTCTGAAGTCCGACAGCCCAGACCTTTTTATAATTCGGGAAGCTTATCGTAGCGTCAGCACTGAATGAATTGCTTTGTATCTTATATTTAAGAAGATCAACTGATACTATGATATCCTTTTCGGTTATCTCCTCTATATCTTCCTCCGGACCTATTATATCAAACGTTAGTCCGTAAGAATTTACTTCGCAATTATAATCACTCGGCGCATTGAGTATAGAAATATCGTTGACAGTAACAGTCTTTTTAGCAAGCCCGTCAGTATCAAGCTTTACAGTAACAGACGATATGCTCGAAAGATCCTTATAATTGCTGGGGATCTCTATATCAAATGTCTTGTTGTAATCCCAATCGATATCATAAAGCGGTATTGAACCTATGCTCCATTCATTTATTTTTTCAAGTTCAGTATTAGGTGATGCAAGCTTTATCTTGTCAACGCTCATATCAAGCTTCAGAGAATCATTGTCAAATGTCGAAGGAGCGTATTTTAGGTCGTAAGTCAGACCAAGCTCTTTTTGCATATAAACAGGTATCTCTATCGTGAAATCGTTTGCATCCATAGTCATTTTAGACATATCTATCTTAGTGCCGTTTTTATCATAAAGCACTATCTCTGAGCTATGGAATGTATAAGCCGCTTCAAGCTCCTGTGTATTGTTTACTAATACCGCAGCCTTTTCAATAGTTGCAAGCTGTGTTGACGGACCGGTTATCTCAACAGTGCCCGGAGTGCATTTGAAATCAGCAGAATCCATATAAAGATCATTTGCAGCCGTAAGATTAGGTGCTTCGACTGAAAGCTCGACCTCTTTTGTATCAAGCTTATCGAACATAACGTTTACTTTTGACGGTGTTACGTTCTCCACCTCATACTCTATCGAAGAATCGTTCAATATAATATCTATAGCCAGTTCCTGTTCACCGGGAGAATTGACATTTTCTATTATAGCAGAAGCCCGCAGATCATCTGCCGAAAAATTTCCTATACTCGAACGATTGCCTTTTATTGTAACATTTACAGTTTTAACATCGCTGCTTATAACACTAAGTCCATTGTCTTCGGCAGATGTTCCTGTTATGTCTATCTCGAGAGGAATATTAGTGATAGTTTTAGGGGTAGTCGGATAAATTGTTATCGAGATGACGAACCACAATATCACAGCTAAAAGCACTGACGCTATTACAAGCACAAAATTCTGCATAAACGAATTTACTATATTGTTTTTAAGCGTTTTTATGTATTTATTCAACTTTTATTAACTCCTTTTACTTCGGCGTGAACGCTTCTTTTTTGGTTTCTGTTCATCATCTGATTCTCCGCCGTCATTATCATTGTCCTTTTTTCTTTTATATTTGTTAGGGAATATAGCTTCACGAAGACGCTCATTCAATTTAAATCTTGTATAATCCCGGGTGAGAACACCGTTTTCGGCAACAGAAATTTGTCCTGTTTCTTCTGAAACAACAATAACAAGAGCATCTGAATTTTCGCTCATACCGATAGCCGCCCTGTGTCTCGAGCCGAGTTTTTTATTTATAAGTTCCTCTTTCTGCGGCTTCGGAAGAAAGCAGGCAGCCGCAAGTATCTTTCCGTCACGGATTATAACTGCTCCGTCATGAAGCGGTGTGTTCGGAAAGAATATGTTTCCAAAAAGTTCCTTTGAAGGCTTTGCATTGAGTATCGTTCCGTTTTCTATCTGCTCACCTAACTTAGTCTGACGTTCTATTACTATGAGCGCACCGGTCTTTGTTGCTGAAAGATCGGTACAAGCATCACATATCTCGTCGATAGCACTGTTCCATCTCGCAGTATACTGGTCGCTGTTATCGCCAAAGCTTAAAAGCCCTATGCCGAATTTAGAACGTCCCGCCTTTTCAAGTGCTCTTCTTATCTCTGGCTGGAACATTATGATTATAGCAAGCAGTCCCACATTAAGAACGCTTTTTATTATATATGACATTGACCGAAGTCCTATAGCTGTACTTATGAAATATGCGGCAAGCACTATCATTATACCCTTTATGAGCTGACTTGCCCTTGTCTCCCTGATAAGCTTTATAAGAAGATAAACCAAATATGACATGAGTGCTATGTCAACAAAATCCATGACTGTCATTGTTTGTATGACACTCCACACCATGTTCAGTGCATTTTTAATAAGATCCATATATATTGTCTCCTGATAGGCTTTATGCCTATATCCTTATGTATATGTATTTGCACGGTACCGCCTGTCTGCGGCACCGTTATTTCCTTGATTGATATTGGAGCTTTCACAATTTTTGCTCCTATTATAATTTTATCATAAATTCTGATATTTTCAATGGCTTTTTTAAAGTTTACCATATATTTTTTATAGTTTTCACAAGTTTATCAACTTGTGAGCTGTTATTGAATACCGAAGGCGAAAATCTTACTGTTCCGTCCTCTGTTCCTAAGCTGTAATGTGCAAGCGGTGCACAGTGAAGACCTGCTCTAAGGCAAAAGCCGTGTTTATTCAGCATCTCTGCTGCCTGTTCCGGCTGCACCCCGTTTATATTGAACGATACTACCGGTACATAAGAAAGCCCCTCTTTCCTGTATATGGCTGTATCAGTTCCTTCTAATCCTTTTATAAATCTTCGGCACAGACTGTCTTCATGCTTATATATTGCAGAAATGGTCTTTTTATTCACAAAATCTATCCCTTTTTTCAAAGCGATTATACCTACTGTATTAAGAGTTCCGCTCTCCAAGCTGTCCGGAAGAAAATCCGGATGCTTCAGGTTAAAAGCAGAACTTCCTGTTCCTCCCTGCATAAGAGGATCTATATAATATTTACAATCGCTTATAAGGATACCTGTGCCGGCAGGTCCGTAAAGTCCTTTGTGCCCTGATGTGCAGAGTATATTTATACCGTCAGACATTTTTATATCAAGTATCCCGCAAGCCTGAGCGCCGTCAGCTATAAAACAGATGTTTTTCTCTTTGCAAAGCGCTGCTATTTTCTTGTAAGGCATTATCCTTCCGGTGACATTTCCTGCTATCGTACAGACTACTGCCTTTGTATCACGGCGAATAAGCTTTTTAAAATTTTCTGCTGTCTGTTCATCAGTGTCTGCCGCTTCGGCTATACTGAATGTACAGCGTTTCTTTTTAGCCATAGCATAAACGGGTCTTGCGGCTGAATTATGCTCTATCCCACTGATAATAATATGTCCTCCGCCGGACATTATTCCCTGTATCGCAAGATTAAGGCTATGGGTACAGTTGAAAGTAAACACGGTATTCTCAAGCTTTGCACCGAAAAGATCAGCCGCCGCCTGTCTTGTATCGAACACTTTTCTTGTAGTCGAAACGGTAAGGCTGTGTCCTCCCCTTCCGGCATTGCCGCCGTATCTTCTGACGGCATCAGAAAGCGCTTCCGAAACGCTTTCAGGTTTTGGAAAAGTGGTAGCCGCATTGTCAAAATTTATCATCAGCCGTCCACCGCTTCCCCTGATATGCCTGTGTATGGTATCGAATAACTGTCGAGCAGTTCTCTTACATACCCTTCATCAGCATTTACGATGATATAATGTGAACAGCCGTTTTTTGATGCCTTTATGCTTCTCTTTATATCACATCTCAATCCTTTTGCCGAAAGCAGCTTTTTAGCGCTCATCGCATGAGTCACCGACGGCATACGGACAAATGTTTTATACATAGTATCACCCCTCTTTCAGAGAGTTTGTAATACCCTCTGTGATACTATGATATGCGCTTATTTATTATTTTGTTATGAGGCAGACACAGTGTACTGCAATGCCTTTTCCTTCACCGGTGAATCCGAGCTTTTCTTCGGTAGTAGCCTTTACACTCACACAGTCTTTCGATATTCCCATTGCTTCCGAAAGATTTTCACGCATCTTATCTATGTATGAAGCAAGCTTTGGTGCCTGGCACAGTATAGTTGCGTCTGTATTCCCTATCGACCAGCCTTCTTTTTTTATTATCTCTGTCACCTGCCGCAAAAGCTCTATACTATCAGCCCCTTTAAAGCGTTCATCATTATCAGGAAAATGCTTTCCTATATCGCCCAGAGCCGCAGCACCCAAAAGCGAATCCATTACCGCATGAGCAAGCACATCAGCATCCGAATGACCAAGAAGCCCTTTTTCATACGGTATCAGAACACCGCCTAGTATAAGCTTTCTTTCTTCGGTAAGCTTATGTACATCATATCCGTGCCCTACTCTTATATCCATTTATTCGTCTCCTTTTCCAAGCAGTATCTCCGCTATCTTTATATCTTCCGGAGTGGTTATCTTTATATTGGTATAGTCTCCGGTGGTCATATATATTTTAGTTCCGAGAGCCTCGATAAGCTGACAGTCATCAGTAAAGTCAAGCTCATGCTCCAATGCAAAATCGACCCCTTCAAAATAAAGCCGCCTTTTGAATATCTGCGGTGTCTGCGTGATATACAAAGACGGTCTGTACGGGGTATCCTCTATAATCCCGTCACGAACGACTTTTATTGTATCTTTTACGGGTACTCCTAAAGCAGCGCCGCCGAAAACCGAAGCATCTTTTATGGTCTTTTCTATATGGTATGGCTTTACAAGCGGTCTTGCACCGTCATGTACAGCTATATACTCCGTATCATCGGCTATCTTACGAAGCCCGTTTATAACGCTTTTCTGCCTTGTTTCGCCACCCTCGGCAAAAGCGTGGAGTTTTGTTATGTCAAGAGCATTCGCTGTATTTTCTATAGCTTCACGGTCTTTGTCCCTGCACACCACAACTATATCAGAGATACTCTCTGTATTTTCAAATGCAAGAAGCGTATTTCCTATCACATTCGTTTTCCCAAGCGGCAGAAGGATCTTGTTTACCCCCTTCATTCTTGTGGAATTTCCTGCACATACTATTATTACAGATACTTTCATTTTCATCACCTAATTATTATTATAACAATTTTTCTTATTGCTGTAAAGTAAAAAAATTGCGTGAAAAAATAGATATTTTCACAAAAAATGAATTTTTTTTCAAAATCCCTTGATAAAGTAGTGTAATAAATGGTATAATATAGAAGAATTATTTTTTTAATTCTAACTAAGGCGTTTTTTCAGCCAAAAGCATATAAGATATGCGGGGATACAAAGCATGAACCATACACCGCAAAACGGAAGACATATCTGTCCTAGTATATTAAAAGGCAGCCTTGAATAATCCCATACTTTCATTCCGAGTATTATATTAAGTATAACTCCGGCAGTGAATTCAAATGAGGTTATAATAAGCGTTCCCATAAGACACATCTTCCAGAGCGGTTCGTTCGGCATATCCGAATAATAACGGTAGAGGATGCAAAAAAGAATACCGCTTAAAACTGCCATAGTCCAGTGGGTCTTTCCACGGTATAGCATCTCAGCAAGACTATAGCAAAAAGCTCCAGTGCCGAATATTTTTAAAGTCCTTATCATGTACTCTCCCCCTTTTTACATCTTATGATATTATGAGCTTTATTTTAAGATCATATACAGAACGGCTGTTTTACAGTTTGAACAGTCAGTAATTTCGGATCAACCGAAAAAACTTTTTGAAACGGAGTGAACACAATGAGAAAAAACGGTATCCTGATGCACATATCCAGTCTTCCTTCCGAATACGGAATAGGAAAAATGGGAAAAGCCGCATACGATTTTGTGGATTTCCTTGCAGCTTCGGGAGTAAAATGCTGGCAGATACTGCCGCTTTCACCTACAAGCTTCGGCGATTCACCTTATCAGTCATTTTCGGTATATGCCGGGAATCCATACTTTGTGGATTTTGATACGCTAAGACGGGAAGGGCTGATAAAAAAATCCGACTTTGAAGACATCAAATGGCAGGATAACGATAAGCAGGTCAACTACAAGCTTATATATAACAATTGCTTCAAAGTACTTAAGCTTGCATATAAAACATACAGACGTGATATATCAAAAAAATACAAAGAGTTCGTATCGGAAAACAGCTACTGGCTCGATGACTATGCTTTGTTCATGGCTCTGAAATTCAAGTATGACGGAAAACCATGGTACGAATGGGACAAAAAACTCGCCATGAGAGATAAAAGCGCTCTCGAAAAGGCTAAAGATGATCTCGAAAAGCAGGTCGAGCTTTTTAAATTTATACAGTATAAATTTTTCAGTCAGTGGAAAAACCTGAAAAAATATGCAAATGATAAAGGCATTGAAATGATCGGCGATATGCCTATCTATGTTTCATACGACAGCGCAGAAGTATGGGCAACACCTGAGCGTTTCTGTCTTGACAAGAAAAAAGTCCCGAAAGCCGTTGCCGGCTGTCCTCCGGATGTTTTTTCAAAA
>CADBQZ010000085.1 GCA_902796865.1 uncultured Ruminococcus sp.
GAGAATGCAAATTTCTATAACGTGCTTACAGATCTTAAAACACAGTTTGGTCCTACTGTTTGCCCTGTTGTAGTTCCTGTAATCGAAAATGAAGCTATAGTTTCCTATGTTAACCTCATAGAGATGAAGGCTTATAAATATGACGGCAAGGGCGATCCGGTCGAAACAGCACTTCCGGAAGCTGAGAAAATAGAAAAGATGACTTATCGTATAGATGGTCTGAGAGAGGCTGTAAGTGAAGCTGTAGCAGAGACTGATGAAGCTCTTATGGAGAAATTCTGTGAAGGTGAAGCGCTTACACAGAAGGAGCTTATAGACGGAATACACAACGGAATGAACAAGGGTATAATCACTCCTGTTGTATGCACATCGGCAGTAAGTCTTACCGGTGTGGATATGCTTCTTAAAGAGATAGATCTTCTTATACCTTCTGCTGATGAAGTCGAAAGCGTGGAGGCAGAGTATCAGGATGATATAGTAGAGATAAAGTGTGAAGCAGATGCACCTCTGGCAGCATATGTATTCAAAACGGTCGTCGATCCGTTTATCGGAAAAATATCCTATATAAAGGTTCTTTCAGGTACACTGAATGCAGATTCGACTGTATTCAATTCTGTATCAGAAGAAAATGAAAAGATAGGAAAGCTTTATTTTATGAAGGGCAAACAGCAGACAGAGACTTCAACAGCAACAGCCGGTGATATTGTTACTGCTGTAAAGATAGCCGCTTCGACCGGAGATACTCTTTGCTCTCCTGACAGAAAAGCTGTTATAACCCAGGCTGAACTTCCTATGCCATGCTATTCTATGGCTGTTTCATCTGCACAGGGAGACGAGAGCAAGATCTCATCAGGTATCGCAAGAATACTTGAAGAGGATAAGACATTGAGATATGAGCAGAATGACAGCACAAAAGAACAGATACTCAGCGGTCTTGGTGAACAGCATCTTGAAGTAACTGCTGCAAAGCTCAAAAATAAATTTGGTGTTGAGATAGGTCTTAAAGAACCGAAGATAGCATATAAAGAGACTATAAGAAAGAAAGTAAAATCTGAAGGTAAATATAAGAAGCAGACAGGCGGTCACGGACAGTATGGTCATGTATGGATCGAATTTGAACCGTGCGTAAGCGACGATCTTGTTTTTGAAGAAAAAGTATTTGGCGGAGCAGTACCGAAAAACTACTTCCCGGCAGTTGAAAAAGGTCTTCAGGACGCAGTAAAGAAAGGCGTTCTGGCAGGCTGCCCTGTAGTAGGACTTAAAGCGATACTTGTTGACGGTTCTTATCATCCGGTCGATTCATCAGAAATGGCATTCAAAACAGCCGCTTCACTTGCATATAAAGAGGGATTAAAGCAGGCTGAGCCTGTTATGCTTGAACCAATAGGAAGCCTTAAAGCCATAGTTCCTGACGAAAATACAGGTGATGTAATGGGTGAACTGAATAAGCGCAGAGGCAGAGTACTCGGCATGGAACCGGTAGAAGAAGGCATGACAGAAATATCAGCGGAAGTACCGATAAGAGAGATGCACAGCTTTACAATGTATCTCCGTCAGGTCACAAGAGGAATGGGAAGCTTCACTTTTGATTTCTTAAGATATGAACAGCTTCCGGCAAATCTTGTAGCAGAGGTAATTGCAGAAAATATACAGGATTGATAATGAATAAAAATGATTTTTCTTGTCCATAATATTAATGCGGAAGTAAAACCGCTAATCTAATTAGAAAATGGAGAAAAATCATGAACAATCAGAAAAATTCTCAGACGACCAGATCATCAGACAGCAAGAGCACATCAGATAAGAGCCAGAACAACAGCTCTTCATCACAGTCAGGCTCAAACAACTGATATAAGGTCACGAAGAACTAAAAGCGGTGTGTATAATATCATACCGCTTTTATTTTTGATAAGATGTTTGGTATATAAAAAACATACCCTTGAAATATTAATTTCAAGGGTTGTAATTTTATTCAGCTTTTTCAAGAGCCTCTTTGAGAGTTCTCCAGCCGAGTGTTGCACATTTTACTCTCGCAGGCATATGCGATATGTCTTTTAGTTCTGATGCTTCTTCAAGTTCCTCTATCTCATCATCGGTCGCTTCATTTCTTATCATTCTTGTGAAAATGTCAGTCAGATAAAGTGCTTCCTGCTTGGTCTTTCCTATAACAAGCCCGGCCATTATATCAGCCGATGCCTGAGATACTGCACAGCCTACTCCGTCGAAGGATATATCTTCAATGATACCATTACGGTATTTTATAAACAAAGATATATCATCTCCGCAGCTTGGATTTATCCCATTGAGTGTCATATCCGCATCTTCCATTGGACATTTGAAATCGGGGCGGATATTATGTTCTATAAGCGTATCATTGTAAAATTTATCATTCTGCATAGCCCATTCTCCTTCTGAGTTCGGAAACAGAATTCAAGAACCTGTCCGCTTCCGATAATGTATTATAAAACATTACACTTGCTCTTGCCGACGACATTACCTTTAAGTGTTTCAAAAGCGGCTGAGCGCAGTGATGACCTGCTCTGACATCTATGCCGTCGCTTGCAAGTATCTCGCTTATGTCGTGCGGATGAACACCGTCTACTGTAAATGAGATAATGCCTGTGTGGTTTCCGGCATCGTCTGAGCCTAATACCTTTACGCCGGGGATAGCTTTCATGCCTTTTAAAATGTATTCTGTAAGCTCATGCTCTGCTTTCTGCATATTTTCAATGCCTGTCTTGTCATAGTAATCTATCGCTGCTTTTAGTGCATATGCTCCCGAAGCGTTTACAGTTCCTGCCTCAAACTTATGAGGAAGCTCGGCAAACACTGCATCGGTGCGTGTTACGCTTTCTATCATCTCGCCGCCTGTAAGGAACGGCGGCATCTCTTCTAAAAGTTCTTCTTTTCCGTATAGAACACCGATACCCATAGGAGCAAGCATTTTGTGTCCGGAAAATGCAAGAAAATCAGCACCTAGTTTTTGTACATCTACTTTCATATGCGGAACGCTTTGTGCGCCGTCGATAAGAAGCTTTGCACCGGAAGCTTTTGCTCTTTTTGATATTTTTTCTATGTCATTTACACAGCCTAAAACATTTGATACATGAACTATAGCCGTAAGTTTTGTTTTATCTGAAAATGCCTTGTCGAGAGCTTCATCGGTAATACTTCCATCCGGTTCGCAGTCGATATATTTAAGCTTGGCACCTGTCATTCTTGACACCATCTGCCACGGGAGAATGTCGCTGTGATGTTCCATTATAGATATTACTATCTCATCATCCGCTTTAAGATTTGCAAGTCCCCATGTGTATGCAACAAGATTTATGCTTTCGGTAGTATTTCTTGTGAATATGATCTCACGGGAGCTTTTTGCATTGATGAATCTCTGTACAGCCTTTCTTGAGTCTTCATAAATCTCAGTTGCCTTTATAGAAAGGGGATAAAGACCTCTCATTACATTTGCATTGTATTTTTCACTGAATATCTTTTCAGCTTCTATGACTGATACCGGACGCTGAGATGTAGCGGCATTGTCAAAATAAACATCACTGCTGTTTTTTATGAGAGGAAAATCCTCTCTTATTTTTTTAACATCTATACTCATGTTGTTTCTTCCTTGATAGTTTTGTGTATAAGCTCTGCTGTCTCACTGTCTGTGAATGAAGCAAGTCTTTCAAGGTGCGATGCAGCCATGATTCGTTCTGCATCTTCTTTGCTGATGCCTCTTGAACCAAAATAGAAAAGTACATCAGGTGAAAGTTCACCGATAGTTGCACCATGCGTTCCCGAAACATCTTCTTCTGAACAGAGAATGAGCGGTATGGTCTTGTTGACTATATCATCTCCCAGGAGAAGTACGTTTTCTTCTTCTCTGCCGTTTGCACCTGCACAGCCGTTTCTGAGGTCGATAGTACCTCTGAATACTTTCTGAGCATTCTCACGAAGAGTTCCGTCTGCTGTTATATTGCTTACTGTTTTTTTGCCGATATGATTTGCAATAAGATTCATATCAAGCTTTTTTCCGCTTCTTACAAGATAACCTGTATTGCTTTCAAGCTCTGAGCTTTTGCCGTTCAAGTTTATACAAGTGCCTGAGAACATATCACCTTTGGAGATATACATTCTTGTGAGTTTTATTACGGCTTTATCGTCGGCATCTGCTCCGACATCACATACAGTCGTGCTGTTTTCAGTACCTGTAACTATCTGTACAAGGTGGATAGTTCCGCCCTTTGCGACTTTTGCATAAGTTCTCACCATACAATCAAAGCCGTCCGAACCGATACGCTCGACAAGAGTAAGCTCTGCTCCTTCGCCGACTTCTATCAAAACAGCCGTTCCGGCGCTTTCCTGTCCTTTGAAATCGGCGTAAGCTTTATCCTTTTTTCCGCTTTCAAGTTTTATTGATACGGCATCTTTGAAAAGTATATCTGTATCCCTGCCGGTGCCAGTAGGACATGAGCTTTCATAAGCTTGTCCGTATGAAACATCTGAATTTTCACAGCTTATATCAGCTTTGAGGGTTCCTGTATCCGAAGCTCCGATAAAGCTTTCGTTTACCTTCAGCTTGTTCCATGTAGGAACAGGAAGGCTGTTTATTTTTATTGCATTATTACTCATCAGCCTATGCTCCCTTTCATTTCAAGTCTTATAAGATTGTTCATCTCAACGGCATATTCAAGCGGAAGCTCCTTTGAAACGTTATCTGCAAATCCGCTTACGATAGTCGCTCTTGCGTCTGCTTCGCTCAATCCTCTTGACATGAGATAGAACACGGCATCGCCGCTTATCTTTCCTATCTGTGCTTCATGTCCGACATCTGCATATCTTGTGCGTACATCTATAGCAGGTATCGTATCTGAACGTGAGATATTGTCTATCATTAACGATTCGCACGATACAGACGATTTAGCGCCCTTTGCTTCCTTGTTCACTGTAACAGCGCTTCTGAATGTGCTTATACCGCCGTCTTTTGACAGAGACTTTGTGTTTATATATGAGCTTGTGTCGGGAGCATTGTGAACTACCTTAGCACCGGTGTCGAGGTTTTGTCCTTTTCCGGCAAATGTGATGCCCGTGAATTCCATTTTAGCACCGCTGCCCTGTAATATGCTCATAGGATAGAGATATGAAACGTGTGAGCCGAAAGAGCCTGATACCCATTCAACTTTTCCGCCTTCTTCAACGATAGCTCGCTTTGTATTCAGGTTATACATATTCTTAGACCAGTTTTCTATTGTAGAATACCTGAGAGTTGCATTTTTTCCGACAAACAGTTCAACACAGCC
>CADBQZ010000086.1 GCA_902796865.1 uncultured Ruminococcus sp.
GATATAAAAAAAGCATCTGAACAAGTACCGGTATTTTTCTCGTGGAATATGTCTCTGGGCATAAATCTTCTTGTAAAGCTTGCAAAAAAAGCGACAGAGATACTTGGAGATCAGTTTGACATAGAGATAATCGAAAAGCATCATAATCAAAAGATAGATGCTCCGAGCGGTACTGCTCTTATGATCGCAAACGCTATAAACGAAACTAAAAATGACAGCATGAATTATGTATATGACAGGCATTCAAGACGCCAGAAACGTTCACAGAACGAGATAGGTATCCACGCTGTAAGAGGCGGTACTATCGTTGGTGTCCATGAAGTGCTGTTTGCCGGAAACGATGAGACCATAACTATCTCTCACTCGGCAGCTTCAAAAAACGTTTTTGCGGAAGGTTCTGTAAATGCAGCTGTTTTCGTTAAGGACTGCCAACCGGGGCTTTATGATATGGGAAATGTTGTAGATAACAAGTAAATAAAAAATAAGCCCGAAAGCTTACACAGCTTTCGGGCATTACTTATGTCATTTTATCCCCATGACATCGCCATATATAAGTACTGCATTTTCAACACATTTATCGCAGGAACAAAGTACCTTCCCTGTATCCCTGCCTTTAAGTTCCTTACATACGATAGAACCGCATTTTTCACAAAAACGCTCATTTATCTGCCTTGCTAAAGGCATAACTCCATTGCCATGTTTGGATAGTCCTGCTGCCATTACTGCACCTATAAGCGCACCGCAGCTTCCTTCCATATTTCCCATTCCAGCGCCAAAACCGGCTGACAGCTCAATAAGCTGTTCTTTCGGCATACCGGTAAGGTCTGCTAGTGCTGCTGTTACTGCCTGACAGCAGTTGCAGCCGCTGTTTTTTAATCTGACTGCCTGTGCAGCTCTTTCTTTTATATCCATTTATACTCCTTTATAACTTTCCAGCTTTCTATAAGACGCTCTAAGTTCCATGCCGCATTTGCAGGACTTGTAGACGGAAGACATATACACTCCCGATGTATTTTTTTCTGCGTGTATTTTTTGAACATTTTTTCAGCTGTCCTGCCGTTGACATATATCCTGCGTATATCTGCCGATGTCAATATTGGTATGAGATCATTTTCTTTTACATTTTTTATTGTAGAATCTGATGAGCCTTCTATTTCACAAGAAGCTATAACGTCCCAGACGGCTATGTGATTGCTTATAAGAAAGCCTTTTTTTTCTTCTATCGTAATAGGCAGCGCATTGTCATATACAGCCGACAGTACCTTCCAAAAACGATTCTGAGGATGTCCATAGAAAAAGCGCTGTTCCCTAGACCTGACCGACGGGAAACTCCCAAGTATCAATATCTCTGAATCATTGTCATATACAGGCGCTATCGGATGTATTATCAGCTCTTTTTCTTTCATCACTTTGATTCAAGCGTACCGTGTGACAATTCTTTCAGGTATGCGTTTATGAATCCGTCAAGATCGCCGTCCATTACTGCGCCAATATTACCTGTTTCAAAATTAGTTCTGTGATCCTTTACCATAGTATAAGGCATGAATACATATGAGCGTATCTGTGCTCCCCATGCTATTTCCTTCTGTACACCCTTTATATCGGATATTTTTTCAAGATGCTCTCTTTCTTTTATTTCGATAAGCTTTGATTTGAGCATTTTCATAGCATAATCTTTATTCTGGAACTGGCTTCGCTGTGTCTGGCAGGCAACAACTATACCTGTAGGTATATGTGTAAGTCTTACAGCTGATGATGTTTTGTTTATGTGCTGACCGCCTGCACCGCTTGCACGGTAAACATCCATTTTTATTTCGTCAGGACGTATCTCGACTTCGATAGTATCATCAATTTCAGGCATTATCTCGATAGCCGCAAAAGATGTATGTCTTCTTCCCGAGGAATCGAATGGTGATACTCTTACAAGACGATGTACTCCTGATTCAGATTTCATGAAGCCGTAAGCATTCTCACCTTCGACTAGCATCGAGGCACTTTTAAGACCTGCCTCATCGCCGTCAAGATAATCAAGTAGTGTTACCTTGAAATCATGAGTCTCAGCCCATCTGTTGTACATTCTGTAAAGCATCTCTGCCCAGTCCTGCGCTTCTGTACCGCCTGCTCCAGCGTGGAAGGTCACGATAGCATTCTTTGAATCATACTCGCCTGTGAGAAGTGTCGCAAGCTTCTGATTCTCAAGTTTCTTTTTAAATTCTTCAAGGCTTGCCTCTATGGATTCTGCTTCGCTCTCGTCGCCTTCTTCTATTGAAAGGTCAACAAGCGTGATAAGATCATCAAGATCAGTTGAAAGCTCCTCTAAGGCTGCTATCTTATTCTCAATAGCTTTTGTTTTCTGAAGAACCTTCTGTGAGTTTTCCAGGTCGTCCCAGAATCCCGGTTCAGCCGCCTTATTGCGAAGCTCTTCAAGCTCTATTTTTGCATTGTCAATATTGAGTACGTCAGAAAGCTCCTTTATCTCAGGAACATACGACGCAAGTTCTGTTTTAAGTTCATCTAAAAGTATCATGATAACTCCTTTAAGAAAATTGATTCATATCTGCCTTTTATTATTATACTACATTTTTCCCAATACTGCAAATTTTTTTTGAAAAAAATTAAAAAGACGATGTTTTAATATATGTTGAAATATCTTTTCTGAATCAAAGTATTTCACTCTACACATTCAGCGGCTGTTTACCCTCAGATATCATTTTGATAAGCTTTGTCAAAATAAGCGTATAGTTAAACGTTTAAGTTGTGAGACGCCCCGATTTCTTTTAAAAATCGGATATAGTGTTTTTATGTACTATAATATATCTCACTTAAAAAATATACTATATAATTTCAAGCAAATGCGTGATTTATGACTTTAACCGCCTACACTTGTCAAAACAAGAATGATATTTTTATTACTCTATTTGGATTTTCTTATTGACAAAACCGTCCTGCTGTGTTATACTGAATGCAGCTTAAAAAACATCAAAATTTTACCGTAAAGGAGAGCATGTTATGGCATTTGACAAAAATTTTATTTTCGGAGCAGCATCAGCAGCATATCAGATCGAGGGCGCTTGGAACGAGGACGGAAAGGGACTTAGCATATGGGACGTGTACAGCCATATGCCCGGACGTATTCTCCACGATGAAAACGGAGATACTGCCTGCGACAGCTATCATCTTTATAAAGAAGATATAAAGCTGCTTAAAGAAATGGGTATTGACCACTACAGATTCTCAATTAGCTGGACAAGAATTTTCCCTGACGGTATCGGAAAGATCAATGAGAAAGGACTTGAATACTATTCAAACTTTGTCGATGAACTTATCGCAAACGGCATAACTCCATATGTAACACTGTTCCATTGGGATTATCCATATGAACTTTATAAAAAAGGCGGCTGGCTCAATAATGATTCACCGAATTGGTTTTTAGAATACACAAAGGCTGTTGTTGACAGATTGTCAGATCGTGTTAAATATTGGTTTACTATAAACGAGCCGCAGGTATTTATCGGTCTCGGTTATGATCAGGGAGGTCATGCACCTTTCCAGAAACATTCTTTAAAAGACATTATAATAATGTCAAGAAACGTTATGCTTTCGCACGGACTTGCTGCAAAATACATTCGTGAAAATGCTGTATCAGAGCCTAAGATCGGATTTGCGCCTATAGGTCCTGTATTTTCACCTGAAAACGATTCTCCTGAAGCTATCGAGAAAGCAAAAGAGCGTTCGTTTGCTATAACAAAATGGGATCCATTTTCACTCTCATGGTGGTCAGATCCTATTATACTTGGAAAATTCCCCAAAGAAGCATATGAGCTTTTCGGCGATCTTATGGATATATTCTCGGAAGAAGACTTCAAAACAATAGCACAGCCTCTTGATTTTTATGCTGCAAATATCTATTATAGTTCATTCTCTCCAAACGAAACAAAGAATGGATATGTGGAAGGCGCATACATCGGAAGTCCTAAGACTGTTTGCGACTGGCCGGTAACTCCGGAAGTGCTTTACTGGGCACCGAAATTCCTTTATGACAGGTACAAGCTTCCGGTGATAGTATCTGAAAATGGTATGGCAGGTTATGATTGGATCCATCTCGACGGAAAAGTGCATGATGGCTCAAGAGTCGATTATATACACCGCTATCTGAATGAACTTGAAAAAGCTTCCGACGAAGTACCGGTGCTTGGTTATTTCTACTGGTCACTTCTTGATAACCTTGAATGGGCTTTAGGATATGATAAGCGTTTCGGTCTTGTACATGTTGATTTCAGAACTATGAAAAGAACTATCAAGGATTCCGGATATTGGTACGGTAATTATGCAAAAGAGAAAAACGGAAAATAAATAAAATAAGGCGGAGAGCATATTAAAAACTCTCCGCCTTAAAAATTATTTGTCGCTTTTTACAGCTTCCTTTATGCCTGATGCAAGACCTGCAAGACCCTGTATCTCGCTTGGTATAATTATCTTTGTAGCCTTTCCGTCTGCTATTGACGGGAACATATCAATAGCTTTATATTTAAGCACGTTTTCTGACGGCGATGCCTGATTCAGTCTTTCGACCGCCTCTGCGTTTGCGTTCTGTACATTAAGTATCGCTGCTGCAGCACCCTCTGATTCAAGCATCTTCTTTTCCTTTTCAGCCTCAGCTCTTAAAAGTGTTGCTTCCTTTTCAGCCTGAGCCTTAAGTATCTCTGTTTCCTTTTCAGCCTGTGCTCTGAGGATCTGTGATTCCTTTTCACCCTCAGCGACCAGTATCTTTGATTTCTTTTCACCCTGTGCAAGAAGGATCTTTTCACGGCTCTCACGTTCCGCCTTCATCTGCTTTTCCATTGATTCCTGTATTTCTCTTGGCGGAAGGATGTTTTTAAGTTCAACTCGTCTTACCTTTATTCCCCAGCGGTCAGTAGCTTCATCGAGTATTACTGTGATCTGCTGGTTGATGCTGTCACGGGATGTGAGCGTTTCATCAAGTACCATAGAACCGATAATATTTCTGAGTGTTGTTGCAGTAAGATTTTCCATAGCTGCCATAGGGCGCTCAACACCATAAGCGTACTGTTTTGCATCTGTCACCTGGAAAAACAATACTGTATCTATCTGCATGGAAACATTATCTTTAGTAATAACAGACTGTGGTTTAAAGTCTACTACCTGTTCTTTCACAGAAACTCTTCTTGCCACACGGTCTATAAACGGGATAAGAAAATGTGCGCCTGTACCCCATTCTGCATAAAAAGTTCCGAGACGTTCAATTATAAACACCTGTGCCTGCGGAACGATCTTGATCCTTGTCACTATAATAAGCAACACTAAAACTATAACGCCTATAACTACAAATTCCATTTCAAAATACTCCTTTAAAAATTATTTTTCTTCAACAGGCTCAACATAAAGCTTTGTGCCTTTGAGATCTTTTATCCTGACTGTTGTACCTTTAGGTATAACGCTTCCGTCAGCCGACACTGCTTTCCAGTCCACTCCGCCTGTCTTGACACGTCCGCTGTCAGTAAGATCGTTTATCTCCTCGATAACTATCGCTATCTTACCGATCTCAAGTTCACTGTTTGTAGGTGCCGTCTTTCCGACAGTGAATTTTTTAAGCAACGGTCTTGTAAATACCAACAACAGGATAGATACAAGGACGAACAGTGTCATCTGAAGCCATACGGCTCCATCGAAAAATGCAGTGATAAAAGCTGCTGCTGCTCCGGCAGCAAACCATATGGATACAAGCTGTAAAGTCGAAAGCTCTGCTATAAGCATTATCGCAAGAACAGCTCCCCATATTATCAGGTAGGTCGTTGTCATACATACACCCCTTTCTGCTCACTGAGCCGCAGTGTCTGATATTAAAGCAGTAAGAAATACATCTTATTGCTTACGTTTATATTTTATCATATTTTTCTTGTAATTTCAAGCCCTCAAACATATATATTTTAAATATCATTTTAAGAGAAAAATATTAAATAGACCTATAATAGTCTTTTGATCAGGAACTGAACATGATGCAATAATGCAATAATGCAAGATAAATTAATCAAATCTCCCTATTACCACTTATGCAAAATATACAAAAATAAAAAATGTATAAGAAAATAACTTGTAATTTCGTTCTTGATGTAGTATAATAGATTTAATTGATAGGCATATTTTAATGCTTTAACAAAATTTACATGAAAGGGATTGACGGGTATACTGAAAAGTAAAGCTTTTGCAGAATAGCAGCACTACTTTGATAGATTACTTGTTGTATCCAAAAAACTTCACGTCAGGAGGACGAATCAAATGAAAAACTCATGGAAGAAAACGGTGGCGTTTTTAAGTGCATTTGCGATAGTCGCAGGGCCTATCGCATCAGGCTCACAGGGTCTTTTGAATGAATTCTACTCTTCTTCGGTAAGTGCCGACGAAAAGGCCCCCGAAATAGAGTATGCGGATGACACCGTGGATTACTGGAAGAATATTGTCTGCTATGATGAAGGCGGTGTAAAAATCGCTCTTACATTCTCTGAAGACGGAACGAAACTTACCAATGTATCTATGTCGGGTAATTACAAAAACAATGCCGGCAACGCCTACACATGGGCTGGCACCGGTTTTGGTATAGATACCACAGGTTATCACTATAAGAATGCTTTTGTATTCAAGGACCGCAGCGCCGGCGCTTCTGATGGAACAGATGCAGCAACATTTTTTGACGATGCGTACGGTTCATTATGGAGCTTCAGATCGAGCGGCATTTATAACAAAGATAATGAAAACCTTATCTCAATGCCTGGAAACGGTGGTACGGCATATATATCACAATCGTTTGATTTAACAGATGAACAGAATGCACAGCTCGACCCGAACAAACAATATTATGTTAATTTCATACTTCAGGGCTGGTCTGGTCTGAATTCAAGATGGGGCACAGTGCTAAAAGTACCTTTCAAGATCTGTGAAAACCCATATTACAGATATTCGGCTAATTTCAACTACAACGGTCACGGCGGCACAGATTTCACACTACCCGTAAAGTTGAATCAGAGTGTAGAAGCGAGCGCTGATACAGAAAATGAAGATTTTGATAGTTTTACTCCTGAAGCCCAGAATGCCGTTGAGAACTGGACATCAAGTGTAGATGAACCTTCCGAAAAAGGATATGTATTTGGCGGCTGGTATACAGATGAAGAATTTACTCACGAAGCGGATTTCAGTGAAGCTTTTACCGATAATGTGACATATTATGCAAAGTGGGAAAAAAGAAATATTGTCGCTACAGTTGATAATGAATCATCTTTTGTACCTACACAGATAATAAATGGTAATTTTGATTCCGGTCTCAACGGTAGTAATGTCAGCGGTAAATATAATGGAAACGGCTGGGGAACTACTGACGTAATATTTGAAAGAAGCAACAATAGAAATACATATGGACTAGCCAGCAACAGCGGCTATTTTGTCGAAATGAACGCTAATAA
>CADBQZ010000087.1 GCA_902796865.1 uncultured Ruminococcus sp.
ATAGTAGCAGGGTTTTGCAGTAAAATCGCCGTTGAATACGAGCGGATACTTAGATGCTCTCCAGCTCTTATCATCTGTAGTGCCCCAAAGGACTACTGCTGAGATATTATCTGCATATTTTACACATACATCAAGCACATCGCTGTAATACTGTGCCTGCTTCTCAAAAAGCTCTTCTGTATTGCCGTTTACAGTAGCATCAAGTTCTGTTACCTGAACATCAAGACCTGTTTCAACGAACTTTTTCATAGCCTTTTCATAAGTACTTACAGATGGGAAAGCATCGCTTCCTGATTTTACATCAAGATGTGACTGCATACCGATACCGTCGATGAGATCTTTTTCTTTCAGCTCATTTGCCATTTTTACGATAGCATCTGTCTTCTGTGGCATATATTCATTAAAATCGTTGTAATAAAGTTTGCATCCCTTAGGTGCATACTTTCTTGCATACTCAAAAGCATAAGGTATGAATGAATTATCGCCAAAGATCTTTACCCAGCCTGAAGCTTCTCTGTCTTCATCATAAACTCCGGGCTTTCTGTAGCTGCCATTATCAAGCCATGCTTCATTTACAACGTCCCATGCGTAAAACTCAACTGTTGGAAATTCATCTTCAATGGCTTCCATTACATTCTTGATATAATTTTCCATTCTCTTGAGCATTACTTCTTTTGAAACGAAATCACCGTTATCCTGGAAACCTTCTTTAAAAAACCAGCCCGGTGTCTGACTATGCCATACAAGTACATGACCTCTTACCGGTATATTGTTTTCCTTGGCGAAATTGAGTATATTTCTCGCTGGAGCAAGATTCACCTTCGGATCCACATTGTCGCCCTGACTCTGGCAGGCTGCTTTATCAAGCAGTGATTCCGGTTTAAGCTCGTTACCTGGTGTAATACTGTTAAAATGCTTCTTTATAAGCGCCTGAGCAGATTTATTTGCAAGCTCTGAATCTGTACAAGCTGTTCCGAATTTAAAATAATTCTTATATGCGTCTTTTAATGATGTGATATCCTTTTCGATATCATAAATGGGTGCTGTAGAAAGTTTGAAATCGTCAAGGCAGATGCTCACCTCTGCACTGCTGGGGCCTTCAAAATAGATAGAACAATTGGTCGAACCTGTAGGGAAAGTAAATTTCACATCCTTGAATTCCTTCCAATCGCCCTGAGAAGTTGCTTTCTGGATATTGACATACTTTGTTGTTCCTGAACTGTCATCATACTGCATACTTAATGCAACTTCACAATACCACGCAGTTTTAACATAAGCTGTTACCATATACTCCTCACCCGGAGTCATAAGCCCCGATGCCGGAAGGCTTATGCCATTCCATGATGCTTTTCTTTTCGAGCATTCAAGATATCCGCTTCCGCCATGTGCATCAGACCCCGACAGCGCTGTAAGCGTTACCTCCTGATCCTCGTTCTTTCTCGGAACGAACTTTCCGATCTGTCCGTCCTCAAAATCCGTTTCGTAAATTACCGAACTTTCGGCAGCGTCCACATCAGAAGCATCATATGTGCCTGCAAATGGTACTGCGCCCAAAGCCATGACAGCACTTAATATAGATGCTGCTATTTTCTTTTTTTTCATAAAATACCCTCCCGTAAACATAAAATATATATCAATAATATCATAAATTATAAAAAAAGTCAATATTATTTCATAATTTTGTATTAATTCATAGATTACAATTATCGTATTTGTACATTTTTACATTCAAGAGCTATTATAATACAAAAATCAAGGCAATACCGCACGAACGCCCTGCGGTATTGCCTTATATATTCTCTCTGTCAAAGACAATTACAGTAAAATAGTTCTCTGTTTCCTTTTCAAGTTCACTGTCGATATATATCTTTATCTCGTCATTGCTGTATTTAAATTCATAAGGAACAGCAATGTCAAATATCAGATTTATAGCATCATCACCTTTTACTGTCCTCAGATCATGTATCTCTAGTGACGGTGAAAGATCAGCAATTATTCTTTTCAAAAGTCTTGCCGAACTTTTTCTTAGACGGCTGTCTGTTTCGACAGGGTCTATATGTATAGTCATATTGACCCCAAGTTCTTTTGCGATCCTTCTTTCAATGGTGTCGATAACATCATGTATCACTACAAGTTCTTCTTTATAATCCACTTCTGCGTGGCAGCTCCCTATAAGGTTTCCCGGCCCGTAATTGTGTATCATAAGATCATGAAGTCCGATAACCTTTTCGCTGCTTAAAACTATCTGCTTTATATCATCTATAAGCTGCGGATCTGCTGGCTTTCCTATAAGTTCATTTATCATATCTCTTACTATGTCCATACCGGATTTTATTATAAACAAAGATACAAGCATACCTGTAAATCCATCTACCGGAAAATCGGTAAAAACAGAACATATAAGCGCCGTAAGTGCCGCCGAGGTAGCTATAACATCACTGCGGCTGTCCTTCGCTGCTGCAAGCATCACTGAGGAATCTATGCGCTTTCCAAGTCTTGTATTGAAAAACGCCATCCAGAGCTTCACCGCAACAGACAAAATAAGGACCACGAACGTATAAACACTGAACGTTATCTTTTCAGGATAGATAGTTTTATAAAAAGAGTCTTTCATAAGCTCTGTTCCGACAAGAAATATCAATGCAGCGATCACAAGAGTAACAAGATACTCAACACGCCCATGTCCGAACGGATGATCCTTGTCGGCAGGTTTTGCTGCCATTTTATACCCTATAAGTGCAATTATACAGCTTGCACTGTCTGATAGATTATTAAAAGCATCAGACACTATAGAGATAGAATTCGCAAGTGTACCGATAATATATTTCACAATAAAAAGAAATATATTGCAGACAATGCCTACTATGCTGCTGAGCGTACCATAGCTTCGCCGCACACGAATGTTCTTTATATTTTCATGATCTTTCACGAATATCCTTACAAGAAGATCGGTCATTTTATCACCTCATTTTTCGGTTCAAGTCCGTATTTGCTGTAAAACTTACGTACATCTGATACATTCTCAACAAGCTCCGAAAAAAGAAGTCTGCCTGTTGTCTTGTCATAAAAGCCTATAGTCTTTTCGCCGGTGCATATACTCGACTCGATCTTTATGTCATCTGCCGTAAAAGGCTCAGGTATCTGCATGGTGTTATTCTTTTTACCGAACAATTTCATATTTTACCTCTCTGCTTTCCATCACATTTGCCACAGCTACTGCAGCCATTACATGAAAGCCTCATACTACAGGAATCACATCTGTCTCTATAGACCGGTTTGTATAAACACTCTTCAGCAACAGGATAACCAAAACTGTCATAAAGATCAAAATGTATAGGGCGCCCTTCAAAGCTCATGCCTGATTTATATGCCTGCTGAGTTTGAAGTGTGTTCCCTTCTATCTTATAAAGCTTTCCGTCCTTAACAAACCGTCTTCCGGTCCCACAAAAAACGAATCTAACATTATTATCTTCACATTCACGCCTTAAAAGCTTTACCCAGTCATAATAACACGGACGGGCGCCGTCATAATTTTCACCGTCACATAATACCTGTTCTATCTTACCGGTCTCCAGATATTTACGAATACTTACTTTTCCAATAAAAGGGGCGCACATCACTCCCTTATGCTTGAATGGAAGTTCAAGCAATATCGGTATACGCTCATCTGCACGACACTGGTTCTCGGCAGTGACATTGAAAAAAATATTATCCCATCCATCTCCCCAGTCTTTTGGAAGATTAGCTGCTGCACGCTCCGGACGCTTGGTAAGAAGATAAAATACCACATCACTTCTTATCCTCATAAGCTCCCACGCTTCATCACGCCAGCAGTCTGCTTCTTCAAGAAAAAAATCAGAAGTCATACATACCCTGATGATCTCGCCGCTCTTTATTTTATAATTACCCTTTCTGTCCTTTTGTATCGGATAATTGAAACCGGATTTTGTACGGTATATAACAGAGCCATCCTGATCACGCATACGATCAAGAAAGTACATATAGCAGTTATCGCAGCCCTCACTTTTTTTGATGCAGCCGTGCCACGGATTCCATATATCGTGCATATTCTTTTCCTTTCAGCGCAGTATTGATACTATCCGGAATATCTCACTATTGATCTTATTATAATTTATGTAATTATTATACATCTCAAAACCAAAAAAGTCAATGACCGGCATTTAACAACAATTTAAGGCTGAGATCATTTTTCAATCTCAGCCTTGATATCATATTATTTTTCACTTGACAGACGGAAATTTTTTTCTTATATCCTGAAGTCTGTTCAAAGCTTCGTTTAGCGTATCATCACGCTTAGCAAAATGCAGGCGTATAAGATTATTTACCGGTTCACGGAAAAAACTTGAACCAGGTACTGCTCCGACACCCACTCTTTCAGCAAGATGCTCGCAGAACTCAAGATCGCTTTCATATCCGAACTCGGATATATCGAGCAGTATATA
>CADBQZ010000088.1 GCA_902796865.1 uncultured Ruminococcus sp.
AACGGCGTCTCCAAGCGGCTGATCCATATCTGTTATGAGCGCACGGCATTTCTTTCCTGCAAGCTTTCCGACCTTGACCATAAGTGCGGCGAGTTCTTTTGCATCAGTCTCATTTTTCATAAAGGCTCCGCTTCCCGTTTTTACATCGAGAAGGATGCAATCAGCACCGGTAGCAAGCTTTTTACTCATTATGCTGGAACATATAAGAGGTATACTGTCTACTGTTGCAGTAACATCACGAAGTGCATAAAGCTTCTTGTCGGCCGGGACAAGACCGCCGCTCTGAGCGATTATTGCCGTTCCGTATTTATTTATGATCTTTTCGTATTCTTCAAAGCTTATATCGACCTTAAAGCCAGGTATACTTTCGAGCTTGTCGATCGTACCGCCTGTGAATCCAAGACCTCTTCCGGACATTTTAGGGACATGAAGTCCGCAGCAGGCACATATCGGAGCAATTATAAGGCTTGTTTTATCACCTATGCCTCCGGTACTATGCTTATCAACAGTGATACCGTTTATGCCGCTTAAGTCGAGCGTATCTCCGGAATCTCTCATAGTCCTTGTAAGAGCGAGAGTTTCTTCATCGGTAAGTGAATTCATGCAGACTGCCATAAGCCATGCGGATACCTGATAATCTGGTATTTCTCCTTTGACATAGCCGTTTATGAACCAGTCTATCTCATCATTGTCAAGTACTTCTCTTCGTTTAGTCTTAAAAATAATATCAACTGCGTTCATAAGCACCTCCATTGTGTATCACGATATGATCTTAAGGAAGACTGTTGTATTCAACAGTATATTTGTTTGATTTAAGTCCCAGATAATATCTGAGGTCGCTGCCTTTTATAGTAAGCTGTCCGTCTATCTCAACTGATGCGGCGTATCCGCCGTCACCTTCATTTACTTTTATCCAGTTTTCGGGGTCATCAGATAAAGTAATATCAAGATTGTTTTCCAAAGCAGCCTTCACCTTTTTCAGCGACAGCTTAGCTGTAAGTCCCTGATACGGGGAATATTTCTCATCAAACTCACACGGAACACTTACGAGATAGGGGATATCATCACCGTAGATATCCTTGTAAGAAGCGGTAGCGCCTCCGCTTGACGGACCAAATATAGCAAGTACAGGCTCGCCTTCGTAATAAAGTGCCTTTCCGAGCACCTCTGATACAGCCTCTCTTATCGTCTCCGGCGGATCGCATTTCAAACACAGATCGTTGGTGCTTCCGCCGAAATATTTGATATAAGAATATGCGGCAACTGCCTGTGCTTTCAAGGCTTCAGGAGACATACTGTTTGACATTTCGTTATAAACTACCATAGATACTATATCCAAAGCGCTTGCTGTAACGTCACCAACGGTAAGCAGTTCTTCTTCGGCAGCTTCCGTATCCTCGATATATGTTCCGGGATAGTAATGCTGCAAAATATCTTCATAGTCGCAGCCGCCGTAAAGCGCATAATATTCTGCACCCTTTCGGCTCAGTCCCAGTCCGTGACCCATGCCGTATGTAGTAAATTCAAAATATCCCGTCTTTTCTGCTTCTTCTGTATCACTTTCTGCTTCCGGTTCCTGTTCACTTTCAACAGGTGGCTCGGTAATATCTTCTTCAACACAGTCAAGCGGCACACCGTCGGGTATATATATTATTCCTTCCGGCATATATGCTGTACTGCTTTTTTCTTCTCCGACTGTCTCGTATGCGGTAAGAGTAGTCTGACCGTAACGAGAAATATCAGCCTTCCACATCATAACAGGCATATCTTCATAGTATCTTTTAACTTTAAGATCATTCATTTTACTATCAGAGACAGCTTTTGTACTGCTGCTCCCTGCTGCGCCGATGCCTATAGCTGCTGCTGCAATAAGACATAAAGCACCAGATATCCTATTTTTCAAAAGCACAGACCTCCCCGATGTCTATAATTTTATACTATATTATTCGTCGTCTTCGTCTTCCGATTCGGCAGCTGCTTTTTTCATCATTTCTTCGACCGTTTCGCCTTCACGGAGTCTTCTTCCGATAATAATGAAACGTGAATTATCCTCGTCCATGAAGCAGGTCTGTAATGTAATAAGCTGGTCGCCGTATTTGACATCTATATCAGGCGATATGTATGAACGATCGTTGACTATCCTCATATAGTCATTGAATTCTTCTTCGTCCATATTTTCCATATCCCAGTATTTGAATTCTTCTCCATAGCTGCTTTCACCGTAGCTTCCGCTTGTTACAAAATATGCGATTATAACATATTTTGTGTCCTGATAATTAGAACTGAATTCTATTATAGGTGATTCAGCATATAGTGAACTGTTCTTTCTGTAATCATGAAGTGATGCAAATTTTGTACCGTTTAGCATATTATGGCCGTATAAAACTATGTTATTCGACTGTTTCTTTCTGTCCGGTACAAAAATATCACGGTAATCCATAAAAATAGAACCAGATTCAAGGTAATTGCCGTACATATCCTTATCCATGTAATAAGCATTTCCTTCAGTATCAGGATCGTCGCCCTTATACTGGAATACAGGATAGTCAACATAAGTCTCAGGTATCCTTATATATCCTACAACGTCATCATTTATATTCATGATAGACTTTGCACGTCCTAAAAGTCCCATAGGCTCTGCCGAAAAGCTGTCTATATCCGGAAGATCCTTTACAGGCTCTGTAGGTGCTTCGGTTGCAGGTTCTGTAAGCACATCTGCTGCGGCCTCAGAACTTTCTTTTTTATCATCGCAGCCTGTTACAGCCATTGATACAGCCGCAACAGTAAGCATTGTTATACAAGCAAATATCTTCTTTAATTTTCTCATTTTTATTTTCCCTCTTTTTGTTCATTTTTATTTCAGCGAACCAGTAAAGTTTATTCGTCATCTTCATCCTCATCTTCATCGTCTTTGCTGCTTTCACTGCTTTCGCTGCTGTCGTACGGATAGCTCCTGAAATCTGCATCAGGGTCGTATTCTCCGCTGTACCATTCATAATAAATGCTTGGTCTTAAAATGTTGTCATTTTCAGTAACATTTTGTGTTCCTTCATATGGGTCTTCGTCCTTGCGGACAAGTCTTGCCATAACAACAAACCTTGCAGTTGAGAACATACTATGACAGGTCTGGAGCGTCAGAAGCTGGTCGCCGTATCTGACATCAACATCATTGAATGTGAACGCACGTTTTTTTGCGCCATTCACAAAATCATAGAAATCTTTTTCATCAGTAAAATCAAGCTTGTTCCAGTAGTCGTATCTTGTTTCGGTCTGATCTTCTGCATCGACCATGAAGTATGCAAATATCTTATATACATAATCCTCGTAATTGGAACTGAGCATGATGAGCGGGTGAGCGCTGTAATATCCGTCTACGTCCATATAGTCAGAAAGGCTTCCGAACATTGAACGGTCTTTCATCTCGTGACCGTATATCACAAGATTTCCCGAATTTTCAAAGACTCTTGTTCCGTCTACAACATAGTCGAAATTATTTCGCCAGTCTAAGAATATCGAGCCTGCATCGGCTTTTTCTTTATCTATATTATGCTCAATGTAGAAATCATTTCCGTCTTCTTGTCTTCGCTGTACGACAGGATAGCTTATATCCGTATCAGGTATGCTTATATACCCGACAGTATCTTCATTTCTTTCAAGAAGTGCCCTAGCACCGTCTTTAAGTTCCCAGACTTTTTCTGTAGGCTCTTCGGCCGCATCAGGGGTCTGAGGAAGCTTTATGTCTTCTGCCTGACTGTAAAGCTGCTGGAGATTTTCTCCCAGCTTCTGGTTTTTGTAGTTTCCCCAGTAGTAATCCACCACGAAAAAAAGACATATCGTAAAAGCTACTGCCGATCCTAAGAATGTAAGTTTTCTCAGCATCTGTGAGCGGCTGTCGCCTTTCCACGGCAGAAGATTTTTTGCGACCTGTGTTCCTTTTGAATCGGGAACATCACCATCGGGAAGATCATCAGGCATAGCCGATACCATTTTTTTCAGGAAAACAAATATACGGTAAGCCGCATTTATTCTTATATTGTCACGGCTTTTGTCTTCAAGCTGCCAAAGCTTCAAAAGCTTTACTATGCGTTTTCTTCCGCTGCTTATGCCGACATATACTGTTCCGACAGGCTTTTCAGGTGTTCCGCCACCGGGACCGGCGGTTCCGGTGACAGAGATACATATATCAGCTCCGGAGCGCTCCTGAAGACCGGCGACCATAGCGAGAGCCACCTGTCTGCTTACTGCACCATATTCCTTGAAAAGCGCTTTCGGAACGCCGAGATATTCATGCTTTATCTTGTTTGAGTATGTGCATACGCCTATCTCGAATATTTTTGAAGCGCCCGGAACAGATGTTATAAGCTCTGAGATAAGTCCTCCTGTACAGCTTTCTGCCGTTGCTATGGTTATCTTCTTCTTTAAGAGTAATTGTACTACATCAGATACCAGATTGTCAAGCTTTTCTTTAGTTACCTTTTCCGGCTTCTCACTGTTTTTTTCTTTTTCCATAAAATCACCGAATTATTTTACATATCAAGATTGAATATCTTAAGCTCTGTTTTTTCAACAGCCTCCTGCAAAAGCGGTTCAAAATCGAAATTCTGTTCTGCAGCTTCGATATCCGAAAGTATCGGTCTTACTTTCGGGTGTTTGGGTGTGAATACTGTACAGCAGTCTTCATAAGGCTGTATTGATATATCAAACGTATCTATTTTTCGTGAAATTTCAACTATCTCTGTTTTGTCCATACCTATAAGCGGACGGAATACCGGTATCTCACATACCGCATCGGTACAAACCAGAGCGCTCATAGTCTGACTTGCGACCTGTCCCACACTTTCGCCTGTTATAAGTGCAAGACATTTTTCTCTTGCAGCTATTTTCTGCGCTATCTTCATCATGAGTCTTCTCATTATAATAGTAAAGAATTCTTCGGGACAGTTGTTTTTTATCTCTTCCTGTATTTTTGTGAATGGAACACAGAAAAACGCTATGCTTCCGCAGTATGGAGTTATCTTTTCACAAAGCTGCTCGACTTTAAGTCTTGCTCTTTCAGAGGTATACGGCGGACTTACATAATGTATCGCCGATATGTGTACTCCTCTTTTTGCCATCATGTATCCTGCTACCGGGCTGTCTATACCGCCTGATAAAAGCAGCAGAGCATGACCGCTCGTACCGACCGGGAGACCGCCTGCGCCTTTTATGTTTCCGGCGTGTACATAGGCATTGGTGTCTCTTATCTCAACTGTAACAGTTATTTCCGGATCGTTCACATCAACAGACAATCTTTCAAACTTTTCGAGAAGGACACCGCCAAGCTCACGGCATATCTCAGGCGATTTCATAGAGAAGTTCTTATCCGACCTTTTTGCAGTGACTTTAAAAGTCTTTGCGTATTCAAGAGTATCAGCAAGATATTCACAGGCTACTCTTTTTATATCCTCGAAATCCTTTTCACATACGGCTGCCCTGCAAAGTGCAGCTATGCCGAATACTTTTCCAAGCCTTGTCATGGCTTCATCAATATCAAAGCCTTCATCCGCAGGCTCTATATATATAGTAGACTGCGCCCTTGTTATAAATGTTTTGCCGAGGCTCTTTATCCTTCTTTTTATATTTTTTACCAAAACGTCTTCAAAGGTTTTCTTGTTCATTCCCTTTAAAGCCATTTCACCGTATTTTATAAGTATTATTTCCTGCATTTTTATCCTTCTTTGCATTTTTGTCCTATTATCTTATAATTATATCACATAACAGTACCATATGTCAAATTACATTATGTATACATTTTATATCGCATCTTACTTGGCTTTCAACAAGCTTTTGCGGGCATCTCCAATGCCTTCTGCAAGCGCTGAAAGATCAGCACCTATCGTTTCACGTCCGAGGCTTATTCTGAGTGCTGAATCGACAAGCTCATCGCAAAGCCCGAAACTTTTTAAGACGCTGCTTTTTTCTCCCTTTGAGCAGGCTGAACCGCTTGATATATAAATGCCTCTTTCTTCAAGAAAATGGAGCATTATCTCCGAGCGTATACCCGGTACTGATATATTTATTATGTAAGGACTTGCATCCTCGGAAGAATTCACGGTCACATTTTCAAGCTCGGATATTTTTTTAAGAAACATTGCTTTAAGTTCCTGAGCTTTTGAGTATCTTTCGTTTATATCTCTTGAAAGTGCTTTTACTGCTGCTCCCATACCGACTATCATGGGTACATTTTCCGTGCCGGAACGAAGCCCTTTTTCCTGTCCGCCGCCGAATGTACGGGGCTTTATATGTATGCCTTTTCTGACATACAGTGCGCCTATACCCTTAGGACCACATATCTTATGCCCAGAAAGCGACACCATATCGGCACTGAGTTCCGATACTTTGAACGGTATCTTCATATATCCCTGCACAGCATCACAATGGGTAAGACAGCCGGGATAAAGCTTTTTTATGCCATAAAAAGCACGTCTTACCGGCATTATATATCCTGTTTCGTTGTTTACGAGCATTATGCTTACCAGGGCTGTATTGCTGTCCACGGCATTTATTATCCTCTCGTGAGAGATATTTCCGTTTTTATCAGGTGCGATCCTTACTACTTCAAAGCCTTTTTCTTCAAGCCTTGAAAGTGCTCTATCGACCGAAGGATGTTCCACTGCTGTCGATACTATCCTGTTTTTCTTTTTTCCACCGTTTCCGACGGAGCCTAAAACAGCAAGATTATTCGACTCGGTAGCACCGGAGGTAAAATAGATACATTCCGGGTCAGCGGCGATAGTACGTCCTATCATCTTTCTGACTTCATCGACTGCGATCTGTGCCCTCACGCCTTCATGATGAAGAGATGAAGGATTGCCGTAATTTGAATCAAGACAGTCATATATCGCCTTTACAGCTTCTCTGCAAGGCTTTGTTGTTGCCGCATTATCAAGATAGATACTCATAATTTCCTCCGGGTAAAACAAAATTCAATAAGGGACAGCGCCCTTCAGTTACAATAATGATTTTTGACGTTCATTTTAATTATATCACATTTTTTTCTTGATTCCAATACCTTTTATAATGAAAATAATGAAATTTTCGTGAAATATGCAAGTTTATGGCGCATGAAGCTGAAAGGCAATCTTTATACAATACTGCCTTAAAAAACTTGCACAATTTTTACGATTATTTCCCAAAAATTTCTAATCGGAAGATTTTCAATAATTTTCGATATTCTATTGCATTTTTCCTGAATAAATAGTAAAATAGAAGTAATATGATTATTTATGAATATCGGCGGAGCGATCATGCCAACAAAATATGTTTTCGTAACAGGCGGTGTTGTATCAGGTCTTGGAAAGGGCATTACTGCCGCATCACTCGGAAGACTTCTCAAAGCGAGAGGATATAAAGTAACGATACAGAAATTTGACCCATATATAAATGTAGATCCGGGCACTATGAGCCCTTATCAGCATGGTGAAGTATTCGTCACTGATGACGGCGCAGAGACAGACCTCGATCTCGGTCACTATGAAAGATTTATAGACGAAAATCTCTCTGTAAATTCAAATGTTACTACCGGTAAAGTTTACTGGACAGTACTTAACAAGGAGAGAAGAGGCGACTACTTAGGCGGCACAGTTCAGGTCATACCGCACATCACTAATGAGATAAAGGAGCGCATCTATCGTGTCGGAAAGCAGACAGATACAGATGTCGTTATAACAGAGATAGGCGGTACGGTCGGTGATATCGAAAGTACGCCGTTCCTTGAATCTATAAGACAGGTCATGAAAGAAGTCGGACGTGAAAACGCCATTTCTATCCATGTAACGCTCATACCTTTTATAGCAGGCTCAAATGAGCTTAAATCAAAGCCTACACAGCATTCGGTAAAAGAGCTTCTTTCACTCGGCATACAGCCTAATATCCTCGTGTGCAGAAGTGAATATGAGATACCGGATGATATGCTCGACAAGATCGCTCTTTTCTGCAATGTCCGCAAAAAAGATGTTATATCTAATCTTACAGCACCTTCGCTTTACGAAGTGCCGATAATGCTTGAAAATGAAGGTCTTGCAGATGTTGTATGCGAACATCTCAATCTTAAAAATCCGGAGCCTGATCTTACCGAATGGACTCAGATGATAGAGCGTCAGAAGTCTGCTAAAAAGACCGTAAACATAGGTCTTGTCGGAAAATATGTAGCTCTTCCGGACGCTTATCTTTCAGTTGCTGAAGCGCTGCGCCACGGCGGTATAGTAAATGATGCTAATGTAAATATCGAATGGATAAATTCAGAGGAAATAACTGCTGCCACAGCAAAGGATATGCTTTCAGGCTGTGACGGTATAATAGTTCCGGGCGGATTTGGTGACAGAGGTATCGAGGGCATGATAGAAGCTATAAGATATGCCCGTGAAAATAAAGTCCCGATGTTCGGTATATGTCTGGGTATGCAGATGGCAGTCGTTGAATTTGCAAGACACGCAGCAGGACTTTCAAACGCAAATTCATCGGAATTTGATCCTGAAGGCGAGCACTGTGTTATCGACATAATGGCTGACCAGAAGGATATAACCGATAAAGGCGGCACTATGCGTCTTGGATTATATCCATGCAAGCTTGCGGAAGGCTCAAAAGTTTCCGGTATCTATGGCGATCCGCTTATTTATGAAAGACACAGACACCGCTGGGAATTCAACAATGCTTACAGAACGCTTCTTACTGAAAAAGGTCTTAAAATATCTGGTATATCTCCCGACGAAAAACTCGTTGAGATAGTAGAGCTTCCGGATCATCCGTGGTTCGTAGGAGTTCAGTTCCACCCTGAATTCAAATCACGTCCTAACAAGCCGCAGAAGCTTTTTGCCGACTTTATAAGAGCGTCACTGGAAAATCAAGGTAAATAATAAAAAGCATAGGGAGAAAGTGTAGAAAATGTTGGAAATAAGTACGTTAGGTTCATGTGTTACAAGAGATATTTTTCGTATATCTGATACCCAAAAACAATTTAAATTAAAGGGCAACGTAGGTTTTATTTCTCCATATACCATGTTTTCCGAACCTGCAGCAGATTGTGATGATATCATAGCCGCTATATCCAAGACTGATTCTGCAAAATTTGATAAAAGAAATGCTCTTATGGATCTGAAAGGAGAAGCATTTGATTATCTTCTCGAAAATAGATCTGAATGGTTGATAATAGATTTAATGGAATTAAGAGTTGATTTTCTAAAAAAGAATAAATCTACGGTTTCATGTTTTAACCTTATAAATGGAATAATAAAAATAATGGAATCAAATAATTGGAAACGCTGTAAGATACAAAATATAGGTGAAGAAGAAATATATAGGTCTGTAGATCATCTGGCTGATATGATCTTAAAATATTGGAAACCAGAAAATATTATTGTTGTCAATGATATACCAACAAATTTTACGCTTGGAAGACTGGAGTCTACTTTTATTAATTCTAGAAGGAAGACATATCCTGTATTTACACAAAATCTTCATATTTTAAATAATTATATAAGAGATAAGCTTGGTTGTCATATTATTGATATGCTGCCGATGCAGTTTGTTGGTGCAAATCCGAACCATACTTGGGGTTCTAATCCGTGTCACTATACTGATGAAGTATATAGATATCTGTATTATCAAATTTGTAAAATAGTATTTCCAGATAAAAAAGACCATTATGAATGTGAAAAGTTATTGTCATTAGACAAACTAAAAAAAGATTATTACAGGAACTTGAGTATTGATAAAAAAGTTCAGCTCAGAAATGAGTTATTTGATCTGCTTTATCTTGATAATATTTATGATT
>CADBQZ010000089.1 GCA_902796865.1 uncultured Ruminococcus sp.
AAGTCCTCTATGAGCCGATATCACCGAATGGGTGCTATCGCCTCCGATAGGCATACTCGAACCCTTTATATGTCCAACGGCAACATTCAAAACAGCATCACTTGTTCCGTGATATATAGGAAGCTCACACTTTATCTTAGGAATGCTTATGTAGCCTATAATACCGGTACCAGTTACATTAAGGATATTTTCATAACCGCTTACACAATCGGGTGTCTCAACAGGATTAAAAAACTTGCTAAGCTTATTGTTATACTCGATAGCATCGTTTAGCATTTTTTCCTTTTGAGACTCTTGCATACTGCTCATAGTCCTGTCGTATGCTGCAATAGCCTCTTTCTGCTCTCTTGCATTAATAAGATCGCTTATAGTCGGATAAAGCATCACGGAGAGCCCCACGAAAAAAACTATTACAAGAATTATTGTAGAAATGTGACTTTTTCTCTTTTTCATGGAACACTCCCTGACGCTGTCCGTGGAGATAACTCCACGGACAATGTCATGTTAAATTAAATTTATTATTTGTTTTTCATACGAAGCTTTGTGACAAGAAGTATTACTGCGCCTGCCATTAATATTCCACCTAATACGTAGAATATTGTTGTACCGATGCCGCCTGTGCCGACAAGCTTTGAACCTGAAGTATTAGGTATCTGGATAGTAAGTCCACTTGCTGCACTGCCGTTTGAGTAAACTATATTGTCAGAAGTATTCTTATTGCTGTTATTGAATACCAGACTTGTTATCATATCAGCTGAGTCGCCGCCTGTTGATGCTAAAGTTGCAGTGATATTAAAAGGAATATCATTATCTATCTTAGCATATCCTTTCGGCGGAGTTTTCTCTTTGAGATTGTATACTACATCAGCATCAAAACCATAAGCTATAAACTTACCTGTAGTACCGCCTTTAAGGTCAGTAGTAACTGTGCCGGTCTCTCCTGATACTGCAAGTTTATAAACAGGAACTTCAGCATTTTCTGCGCTTACCTTTTTAAAGCTCAATGCTGTACCGCTAGTTGCACCTTTATAGATGTTGAATACCGCACCTGTTAATCCTGTAGTAGTTCCGCTCTTGATCTTGTCAAATTCAACGCCGTAGGTATAGTCATATGATTTGAATAACGGTGTCTCATCTGTTGTCGAAGCGTATGGATTGTTTGAATATTCAAGCTTTACAGTATTGCTGTTGAAATTAGCATCATCTGAATCTTTTATAGCATATTTTGCATCTGTACCTACGACCTTAGCCTGATAAGTAAGAGTAAGTGTATCGCCTTCGCTGAATACTGATGCAGCAAGCGCACTAAGAATATCAACGGAAACTGTCATTTTATGAGTAGTATTGTTCATATCAGGTGTCCAGTATGCAGACGCTATTGCTGTCGAATTCTTTTTCAGTGAAACAGAATCTGTTACATACTCTAATCCATTGCTTAGCTCATCTTTTATATTATATGTATAACTTGAATAGCCGTTTATGTGAGGAACTGTAACGTCTATTGTATAGGTTATTATTTCACCTATCTCACTGTCGATAATCTGAGCGGAAGTTGAACCGTCTGAATCCTTAGCTTTCTTACCGTCGCTTGTGATAGTCGGAGCATCTGCTTTCAATGATATGTCAACGCCTCTCTGATCGGAAGCAGTATCAAGCATTGCAAGCGAAGTAACGGTAGTTTCCTCTCCGTCTACACTAGTTGCAGTACCAACAACGATATAATAACCGGGGTTCGCAACTGTAAGTGTTATAGCCTGTGAATCAGCCGGAACCACACCGGTTGCCTGATGAACAGTAGCCGGAACAGTTTTGCCGTTTATATATTCATTATATAAAGCATCGGCAAAAGCACGAATAGTAGCAGCATTAGCGCTTGCTAAATCGGCAGGAGTGTATGAAGCATTAAGAGCTGCATATCCTGTTGTTCCGTTAAGACAATTTTCATCCAGAGTATAGGTATATGCGGCAGTATCTTCTGCTCCGCTGACAGATGCTGCAAATACTTTATATGCAGTATATGTATTTCCGGATATTGATACGGCTGAATTACTGTTTGTTATAACGATCTCGTTTTTTCCTGCTTCCGCCGAGACTGTCAGATTAAATGTGCAAAGACAAAGTGTCATGATCGCTGCAACAGCGATGGAAAAAGCTCTCGTCATTTTTTTCATAAGATCATATCCTTTCTGAAATTAGTATTTATTTTGACCAGTTTTCATCGCCGTTTTCTGGCTTTTGAACGCTGTTTTAAAAAGATTGTAAATGCCGAACATACAGCGATCGCTCCGCCTATGTCCAGATAGATCCTGCTGCCAACTCCGCCTGTCGCTGGCATGGATTTAATGTATCC
>CADBQZ010000090.1 GCA_902796865.1 uncultured Ruminococcus sp.
TTATAATCAAGACCGTGGAACGTGCTTATAAGACAAAGTGCCGATACTGCCCATATCATTGTGGTTATATTGTTTTCGCAAAGATAGTCGATAAGCTTTACCGGAGCAGAGAAAAGCTGACGTGGAACGATAACAAGCTGTGCACCGGTATTTATAGCTGAATATATATCTTTTACTGAAACATCGAAATCAAACGGAGCCTGATTTGCGATTATATCCTTTTCTGTAATATCAAAAATATCAGTAAAACAGCTTATAAAATCAATAACGCTTCGATGTGATACAGCGATACCTTTAGGAACACCTGTAGAACCGGAAGTGAAATTGATATATAGTATATCTGTATCAATAACACGGCTTCTTATGTCATCTAAAAGTTCATTGTTGATATCTGTTTTTTCAAGTTCATCTATAATACAGATATTTGTATCAGGGAAAAGCTCTTTTGCTTTATCAGAAAGATCTTTTACAGTAACTATACATTTAGGGCACAAAACAGATGCTATTTGTTTTAAACGTGCGTCCGGCAGTTCAGTATTAAGCATTGAATAAAATGCACCTGCATAAACTGCGCCAAAAAAAGTGCAAAGCGCATCTATTCCTTTTTCCATATAAACACCGACAGGCTCACCCACAGAAACAGATCTGCAAAGTGAAACAGCTATCTTTTTGCTTTTTTCTGAAAATTGTGAATAGGTGAGTGCTTTGCTGTTCTCTTTAACGAATATCTTATCGGGGGATTTTGCTGTACTGTTTTCCAGCATATCCAGTACATTAGTCATCATTTCCCAACCAACTTTCTTTGTAAATTCTCAATAGTTTAATGGCAAACGCCTACGACTATAATTATACAGTGAAAAAAGATAAAAGTCAAGTATAAATGGAAACAAATTTGTTATAATTTGTATTTAAGGCAATTCAGTACATTTTTTGTACGGAATTGCCTTAAAAATAAAAGAATTACCAATGATTTTTTATAGTGAGCGCCAAATTATTTTTGACACTCACTATAATGTTTATTTTTTGGAGGAAAGGTTTGCATTTTCAACAGCATAGTCTGCTTTATCTTGTTCAAAAAGCTTTTCGTTTATAAGAATGTTGCAGACGTCCTGCTTTGTTAGTGTAACGCCTTCATTCAATGAAGACTTATAAATATTCTCAGCTTCTGATACAGCATTGCTTTTCCAGTCTGCTTTGCAGGCATTTGCGGCGATCTCAGCGTATTGTTCAGTGAAATTCTTTTCAATGAGTTTGTTTACAAGCATACGCTTTGAACAGGTGGACGTTTCAGCTGTTTTTTCAGCTTCTGCATATATGTCCGGTATCTCGCCCGCATCTATCTGAGCTTCCATATCCTTTTCTATTACCCAAAGCTCAGCAGTATCAACTGCTTCGCTGTCAGAGCTTGGTGTAGGATCATTTTTGCAGCCTGTCGCAGATACCATCGTTCCAAGAGCCATAACAGAGGATATAAATATACCCGATATTTTAAATTGGTTCATTTCCCCTTTTCTTTCTCCCTATAAATGATCCCTGTTTGAAGATGCTCGACCGGAAATTTACCAATCTACATCTGTATTACCCGATCAATTGCTTATTATCTGTCGCTCAATGCCTCACGGCTGGTTTTATACAGCAGTTTAAGGAGTACACTGTCCGACTTTCTCATGGTCCATAAATTCCCGGAGTTCATCTGACTGCTGCAGATATTCCAATTTTTTCCGTGACCTTGCTTTTCACTCAATCGTGTCATTGTCTGAGCCACTGTAAGACTTGTTTTAACCTTTTCCATTGTTTTCATCCCTGTTCTTGCTGTATGATCTTTGAGAAGATGTATATGCTTTTTACCCGATAAAGCAGCATCTTCTCAGTTTATAATAAATTTCCCGTTACAAGTGCTGACACAGCAGCAGTCATCATACCCCAATAATATTACCCGATCTTCTCTTTATATCATTTTATTTATCGTCTTTTTCTGTGGCGTCTTCATCGTTTTTTGCTTCGTCTTCGTTTTCAACAGTTTCGTTTACATCTTTAGTTGTTTCTTCGACACATTCAGCCTTTGATGCTGCTGATTTCTTTTTTAAGATCACAACAGCAGCCGATGCGGCAGCAATTACTGCTGCACCTGTGATAAATATATATTTTTTCTTTCCCTTTTTCTTGACTTTTTCCTTTTTGCCGCTTACAGCCTTAACGACTTTGCTCAAAAGCTTAATTTTGCTCATTATTCTTTCTTCTTTCTAAAATTATGGTTTACTGCTCTCCGCCAGAATAGCAAAAATCTTCGCCGACAAAGTAGACATAATCCGGTGATTGGCTTTTGGAATAGTCAGTCATTCTTATTGCCCAGCATGGCCGACCATCATACCTTGTTTGTTCAGTTCTGAGTATTCTCCAATCGCCTTCGCCATAGTCTGCTTCAATACTTTCAAGTGCTGTCTGTCCGGCTTGCTGTTCGTCTATGAATTCCTGATGTTCATCTGATTTCTGAAATTCTTCCCATTCTTCCTGTGACATAGTAGCGTCATCGCTGTTATTACTGTCATCTGATTTACTGTTATCTGACTTGCTTTCGCCTGAACTGCCGTTATCTGACTTGCTTTCTGCACTGCTGCCGTCATCGTTATCATCATCGCCATCATCCTGCTTTTTAGAATCATCTTTAGATTTTGAAGAGCTGTCTTTGTTTTTATCCTTGCTGTCTGACTTTGATGAAGATGAATTTGATTTTCTGTTTACTGATGAAGCGTCATCTCCGCAGCCTGTTGCTGATACTACCATTACAAGTGCTAAAGCGGCAGCGCTAATCATACCAATAAGTTTAAGTTTTTTCATTACTTTACTCCTTAACTAATATCTGTTTACTATGATTGTGAATTTTTTGACGAAAGACCGTTTATTACGGATGTTTCATCTCTTTTTTACAATTTTATTATAGCATAGTAAAAATGCCGTGTCATTCACCTAACTGGTGAAAATTAAAAAATCAGCGTTATTGTCGATTTAGACAGAATACAATGGGGGCAATTTGTGGAAAATTGCCAGTTTTTGTAAAATGGATAATACCCTCTTATTTGACATGAAAGTTTATAAAACTATATATTGCTTTTTTTCTGGATATATAGTATAA
>CADBQZ010000091.1 GCA_902796865.1 uncultured Ruminococcus sp.
CCGCCATTGTTTCTATCTCAAAATTTTCTTTGATTTCCTCAGTTTTCTTATTGACAATGTTGCGACTTTGGTGTATAATAATATTAGAGTCAAGATTGTTTAAGCCCTCAGAGAATTGTAGTCTGAGCACACTGAACAGTTCTTGACTTTTTTCATTGTCAATAAACAAAATGCTATAATTTTCATACGCTCTTTCAAGTTGCTTATCAATATTTTCTCTTCCGTAAATGCTTGTTATAAAGTTGGAGTCAACACGTTCTAAGTTATACCTTCCCTCTCCATTTGCATTTATAGAAACAATGATAGGTTCATTATAGTTATCTATTTCTGATGTTACAACAATAACACTATCGTTTCTGTTTAACGAATCATATATTGCGACAGGCTCTTGTAACAACATAGGTATTTTCTTTATTTGTTCCAAAGTCAAACCATGATTGTGAATTTTCAAATCTTTAGGTTCAACTGCCTTTCTCAAATGCCTTTGCGTATAAAGCATCGGCAGCTGTTCCAATCCACAGTCTATCAGTATCTGCGGAGTATCGCAAACCTTTATATCGTTATAACGGTTTGCAGTGCCATCTAACACATCATCGACCTGTTCCGAAAATGTTTTTTCTGTTTGAGCCATAGACTGCTCATTAATAATATCACCTTGTAATTCGCCACTGGCGAATTTTTTTATATCCTGCTGACCGTTAACATTTTCAATGTAGCTGGTCTCAATCTCCATTTCTTCCTTGACATTTTTCGCTATATCCTCTAATTTCGGGACATCAGAACGGCTTACGGTTAACGTTGTTTCTTTATCCGTGACTTTGCCCGAATACTTGATCTCCGATCCCTCTATCAGAGGTATGAGTTTCTCTGCAATGGTATTTTCATACTTTCTGTACGATTTTTGAGGGATATATCTATACTCGGTGTTGCCAATTATTTTAGTATCGCTGCTGTTCAGAACGGTGTTTTTTCTTCCTCTAGGATCGCTTCTTTCAGAAGTTGTTTCCTCTGTTCCTCGGTTATCGACTCCGGGTCCGGTATTTTCTTGTATAGAGTGTGGTAGATCAGTGTTTCTTCGTCCATTATCGCTGTCATTTCGTCCAAAATTATCACTGTTGGACAATACTTGTTCGTTTTCTCGTTCATTATGCACATCTGTCCGTCTATCATTTTCTTCTTTAAATGTTCTCTCATTATTTTGTCTCCTTTTAATCATAATGTGTTCTTGTTTTACTATTTGCTCTACTTCGTTCAGAACAGAACTTGCTACTGAATTTACTGCATCTCCTATTTCATCAATAGGGATACTGTTAAGAGTCGTAAGATTTTCGGGTGACATTTCTACAGCACCGGGGCAGCATCTTTCTATCACCATGAACGCAGCTGATTCAACGACCACATTGTAGATATCTCCGTTCGGGTTTAATTCCTGCGCTGCCTTTTCAAGCACTATCTCATACAAAGTCTCTTCAAGCAGCTCGTGGCTCATTGAGTATTTCTCATTAAGATGATAAAGTACGGAATCGGTATGATCTGTATCAATGGTGTTGTCCTGTATACTCCATATCCAGTAAATATCACTGAAACGTCCTGTAACGTCTGAAATATCGAAAAGCTTTTTTGTTTCTCCGTTTACAGGCACATAGATAGGTTTAGCATCAGGCTCTATCTTACACCCTTTGCTGTTCCAAAATTCAGCATCAGCACAAGCGGTAAAGCCGGGATCGACCGCATGGATAGCAGCCTGTTCATCGAACGTATGCTTATAGTGCATTGATGCACTTTTCAGAAAGCTTGTCCAGTATTCAATATTTGTAAGCTTTTTCTTTTCTTCTGTAAGATATTCATTTTGCATCACCTTATTAAAAAATTTCAATTCTATCGCCCCTTTCAGTTAATATCAACATTCCCGGTATCTACAAACGGATAATTATTATTTTTTAAAATTTTTGCTGGCTCATTTCCATCATCAGGCTTCACCGCTTGCATTTTTTCTATTATATATCCA
>CADBQZ010000092.1 GCA_902796865.1 uncultured Ruminococcus sp.
GTATTAGGCCCGTCAGGTTCGGGAAAATCCACTCTTTTGAATGTGATAGGCGGACTTGATAATGTTGATTCAGGAAGCATTACCATAGGTGGAAAAAATATTGTTGGTATATCTGATAAAGAGCTTGTCAGATTTCGTAAAGAAAATTTCGGATATGTTTTTCAGTTTTATAATCTTATATCCAATCTTACATTGAAAGAAAATGTTCGTGTAGGAGGGTATCTTTCTGATGCGCCTCTGGATATAGATGAGCTGCTTGAGCTTTTGGGACTTAGCGCTCATAAAGATAAATTTCCTTCTCAATTATCTGGCGGACAGCAGCAGCGATGCTCTATCGCAAGAGCGCTTATAAAAAATCCTAAAATACTTCTTTGTGATGAACCGACTGGCGCATTGGATTCAAAATCGGCAAAGGAGATACTTATGCTGCTTGAAAAGATAAACCGTAAATATGATACTACTATACTTATCGTTACTCATAATCAGACTATAAGTGAAATGGCGGACAGAGTTATAATCATAAAGGACGGAAGAATAGCAGAAGAATATAAAAATAAAGATAAAAAGTCTGTAGAAAGTCTTGAATTCTGATATAATTGGAGGTGATGCAGTATGGTCTTTAATAGGAAAACCCTGAGAGATCTTAAAAAAGAACTTTTAAGATATGTGCTCATTATCATAGTTATGATACTTGGTATCGGTGTTTCGGCAGCTTATTCAAATGTTTATGAATCTGTGAAAAAAACAGTACTTGATAACTGGGATCAGTGCAATGTTGAGGACGGAGAGTTTACAGTTTATATCCCTCTTGATGAGAAACAGAAAAAAGGCTTTGAAGATAAAGGAGCAAAGCTTGAAGAGGCTTTTTACAGGGATATTGAAACGGACAGCGGACTTACATTGCGTACATTCAAAACGAGAGATAATATAGATAAGCTTAATCTTCACAGCGGAAGTATGCCTTCTTCAGATAATGATATAGTCGTAGATAAGGTCTTTGCGAATAATAATAACCTTAGAGTAGGTGACAGTATAAATTTAGAAGGCAAAAATTACAATATCAGCGGTCTTGTTACAGCAGTGGATTATCTTCAGAGAATAAAAGAGTTTTCAGATGCAGGTACAAGTTCTTCATTCGGTGTAGGATTTGTGGAAGAAAATGCCTTTGAGTCTATAATCGAAAATAGTTCGGATGTTATATATAATTATATTTATACTCTTGACGGTGCGGACGATGAGAGTTTGAAGGAATATCTGTTCGGACTTGATAAGATAGTTACTCCGAATGATACATACGATCTTCTTTATTCATTTACCGAAAGAGAGAACAACAGTCGTATAGTTTACGGTTATAGATCGGTTGAAAATGAAAAGACGATAGGAATAATAGCTGCTGTGCTTGTTGGAGCGCTTGTGGCATATATTATTTCGGTATTTGCTGTAAACTCTGTAAATGAGGAAAGTCAGAGTATCGGCATACTTTTTGCTATGGGATATGAAAGGCGCAGGATAGCTCTTCAGTATACAAAGTTGCCTGTGATCGTAGCTGCGATAGGCTCTGCGGCAGGCTGTATATGCGGAAAATTCATGACAGGTATGCTTATTTCCTCCACATACAGTTATCCTGAAATGCAGATAACATTCCCTGTATATATGCTTTTATTCGGTTTTGTACTGCCTGTTATTTTTGCATTTGCAATAAATTATATTGCAGTCAGCAGACGGCTGAAAGCTACTCCGCTTTCGCTTCTCAGAAATGAGCGCCGCAATAAGCAGCCTAAGAATGTTTTTGTAAACAGCAGCAATTTTATAAGAAGTTTCCGGCTGCATCAGCTGATAGGCGAAGCGAAAAGTTATGCGGTCACTGTGCTTGGAATGATACTTGCGATTTTAATAATGATGATAGGTATCGCAATGGATTCTACTATATCTCATTTTGCTGATGAAGCAGTTGAAGATGTTCAATATGGAAATATGTATGTTTTATCTTCTATGCCCGAGCAGAAGCCAGAGAATGCAGAAACAGGAATAATAAAGTCATATTCATTAAGATACGAACCAACAAAGAGTTATTTTACAATTATGGTTGCAGGTATTTCACCAGACAGCAAGTATTATGATCTTGCGCCAAAGGTGAATGGACTTAATAAAGATGAAGTGATAATGTCAACAGCTGCTGCGGAAAAGTTTGGATTCAAAACAGGTGATACTGTTACAGTAAAGGATCTTCTTAAAGATGAAGATATTTCATTTAAGATAAAAGAAACAGCGGATTATTCATACGGATTTAATCTGTTTATGAACATTGATGCTATGAGAGAACGATACGGTACTTCTGCTGATTATTATAATACTCTTTATTCTGACAAAGCCCTTGATACGGAAAATATGAATGTTGTATATGAAAGCAGCTATGAAAGTGTCAAGGATACTGTCGATAACTGGATAAAGCTTGGCAGGTCTGAGTTTATATTGTTTTCTGTAATATCCATAGTGATATTTGTTATCGTGACATTCCTGCTTATAAAATCTATGATCGAACGTTCTAAGCATAACATTTCAATGCTTAAAATAATGGGATATGAAAATTCGGATATATCGAAAATATATATATATCAAAATATATATATTGTTCTGGCAGCTGCTGTTATAGGCTTGCCTCTTGGCAGACTTGTGATAGGAAAACTTGTGAATACTATGACATCAGCAATGAAGTGTTATATGCCTGCATATATGGGAGCAATACAGTTTGTAATAGCCGGAGCAGTAATATTGATATCATTTATGATCTCGATGATCATAGTAAAACGCCGTGTAAATAAAATATCAATGGCAGAAGTATTGAAAAACAGAGATTAAACGGAGGAAAGTAAAAATGAAGAAATTATTTTGTATTCCTCATGCCGGAGCATCGGCTATGATATATCTTAAATGGCAGAAATATTTCCCGGATATTAAAATAATTCCTGTTGAAGTTTCAGGAAGGGGAGCAAGGTTTAAGGAAGAAAGAAAGCCTTCGCTTATTATCGAAAGTGAGGATCTTTACCGTTTTATCAAGAAAAATGTTGATCCCGAGGACAGCTTTGCCGTATTTGGGCACAGTATGGGATGCTTTATGGCATTTGAGGTAGTAAGAAGGCTCATTAAGGAAAAGTATTACAGAAAAAGGCTTACTCATGTGTTTTTTTCAGGAAACCGTGCACCGCATCTGAACTGTAAAAGCGAGTATCGTTCGGAGACGTACAAACTTTCTGAGAAAGAATTTGAAAAGCAGGTGCTTGATGAGGGCGGTACATCGGCTGAGGTTTTTGAGAATAAGAGCTTGTTCAGCGTGTTTGTTCCTATATTGAGGGCTGACTATAAGATAACGGAAAGTTATTTTTACCCTGAAAATGATATACCAAGATTGGAATGTGATATTAGTATCATGAATGGACTTCAGGACAGGTTAAGTAAGTATGAAGTGGCTCAATGGGAAAAATACTGTTCGGAAAATAATGAGTTTGACATTCAGTATTTTGACGGCGGACATTTCTATATGGATAATGTTCCAGATAAGGTAGCATCTTACATAAATATGAAGTTGTTGGCTTGACAAATGAAATGTTTGTACAAAATGATATATCTCACCGCCGTGTAATGTGCGGTGAGGTATATCATATATAAATACATCAAATAGGAGGAAAATATGGAAAAAGATACGACAGAGGTATCATACGGCATCGGCAGTACCGGTGCTGAATTTTACAGGAATGGGTTAGCTGATGCTAATTATTTGAACAGCAGTGACAGGGAACTGATATGCAAATATAATTCTACATATAAGGATATACCTTTTATCACTATAGGAAAGATGCTTGCAGAAGCTTTTGAAAAAAATGCGGATAAATGTGCTTTGTCTGATGATTCAAAAAGCATGACTTACAAAGAATTGGATAGAGCATCGGGAGAGATAGGAGAAAAGCTGCTGGAGCTTGGTGCTAAAAGAGGAGACATTGTAGGAGTTAAGGCTGAAAAAAGCATTTCCTCAATAGTTTCAGCAATAGGGATAATGAGGAATGGGTATGTGTATCTGCCGATACACGAAAAATATCCCGAAGAAAAGAAACAGCATATATTTCAAAATTGTAATTGCCGCTTTTTCGTTGAAGACGGCAGTATAACGGCGCTTGATACATTCAGAGCAGATATTTCGAATAAACTTGTGCTTGACAATGAAGCTGAAAGTCTTGCGTACATAATCTACACTTCGGGAAGCACCGGACTTCCAAAAGGCGTTGCCATTTCGGGAGGAGCGGTATGCAACACTATACTTGACATAAACGAGCGGTTTGGCGTCAAAAGTTCAGATAAGCTTATAGGTTTATCGGCACTCACATTTGATCTTTCTGTGTATGATATGCTGGGAGCGTTTCAGGCAGGAGCAGAGCTTTCGATAATAAAGGATCAGCGTGATATAAGGAATATTTTAAGGACTTTAAGAAACGGCGGTATAACGCTATGGAACTCTGTACCTGCAATAATGGAGATGACACTTATGGCTGCCGATGAGGGAGAGGTATTTGAGAGTATGAGAAATATCCTTTTGAGCGGAGACACGATACCCGTGACTTTGCCCGAAAAGATAAGGCAGTTCTTCCCTAATGCAGAGATATACAGCCTTGGAGGTGCTACAGAAGGCTCGGTATGGTCAATATACTATCCTATAAAAGATTTCACGTCAGATGGTGTCAGAGTTCCTTATGGGATACCGCTTGCCAATCAGACCATGACGGTGCGTGATGATACGCTTAACATTTGCCCTGTTGGCACAGAAGGAGAGATATGTATAGGCGGCAGGGGAGTAGCAATGTGCTATTTTAATGACCCTGAAAGGACAGCGGCATCGTTTGTGCAGGCTGATGAGGGAAAGATATACCGTACAGGAGACCGTGGAGTAATGAATGATAAGGGGTATATGGACTTTCTGGGAAGACTGGACAGACAGGTGAAGCTTAACGGTTACAGGATCGAGACAGGAGAGGTAGAATCGGCAGTGCTTCAAAGCAATGAAGTTACGGCGGCATCTGCCTTTGTATATACAGATGATGTTAGCGGCAGCAAACTGCTGGCAGTGTGTTATACTTCAGAGAATGAGATAGCCGAAGAAAAATTCCGGGAAGAGCTTAAAGGAAGACTTGTTGAGTACATGATGCCGCATATCCTTATGCGTATAGATAAAATACCTCTTACGTCAAACGGTAAGGTCGATATAAGTGAAATGTGCCGTATGATAGCATTATCTGCGGATACAGATGATGAAGCGGAGTTTGACGGATTTGAAGCAGATATCGCTGAGATATGGAAGGAGATACTTAATGTCGGTAAGGTGAGCAGAAAAAGCAATTTTTTCTCAAGCGGCGGTGACAGCCTGAAGGCTATGAGAATGATAGAGGCTCTGGAGAGAAAAGGCATTATCTCAGATAATGTTTCTGTTACGGATATTTTTTCTGTTACCGATTTTGGTTCACTTGCAGAAAGGCTCAAAAAAGCATACGAAGAAAAGCAGCAGGAAGATGAAAATATGGAAGAAGGCGAACTTTAATGGAAAATAAAACTATTAATGTAGAGGAACTTATAGAAAGATATGAGGATATGGGGATACATCTGTATCTTGATGATGATAAGCTGAAATTCAAAGCACCTGTCGGGGCTATGACTTCCGAAAGAAAGCAGGAGCTTAAAAAATATAAGGAGATGCTGATAACATATCTGAAATATGAGGACGAGGAAATACCTGTTTCGGATACAGACAATCGCTTCAGCATTTTTCCGCTTACGAATATACAGGCGGCTTATCTTACAGGCAGAGGACAGAATTACAGCTATGGCGGCGTGAGCTGTCATGCTTATGGCGAAGTTATACTTGAAAAGACAGATAAAGACAGGATGGAGGAAGCCTTTCACCGTGTTATCTTAAGACATGATATGCTTCGTGCCGTTGTCTTTCAGGAGGGGTATCAGCAGGTATTGAAAGAAGCAGAACTTCCTGAGCTTAAAAGTACTGTTTGCAGCAGCGAAATGGAATTTGAAAAAGTTTCAATGCAGGTAAGACAGGAACTTATGTACAAACAGTATGAGCTTGGAAAGTTCCCGATGTATGATCTTTGTCTTACAAGCTTTGACGATAAGACTATCATGCACTTTTCAATAGATATGCTTCTTGCAGACTTCCCCAGTGTAAATATCATATTAAATGATCTTATGACTTTTTATAATGATCCTGACAGCGATATGCCGGAGCCTGATATCACATTCAGGGACATACTTCTTTTCCGTCAGTCAAGAAAAAATTCAAAAAGAGGCAAGGAGAAATATCAGCAGGATAAGGCGTATTGGCTTGAACGTGCAGAAGATTTTCCTTCTGCACCTAATCTGCCGGCTGCCGGCAAACCCGACGGAGGAGAGATAATACAATTTTGCAAACTGATAGACAGCAATCAGAAGGAACGATTAACAAAGTTTGCAGGAAAAAATCATATCACGCCTTCTGCATTGATATTAGCGGCTTATGCGCAGGTGATCGCAAGATGGTCGGATACAGAAAGATTTGCTCTTAATATTACTAAAATGGACAGACCGCAGGTGCATCCGCATATGTCTCAGGTGGTGGGTGACTTTACAGATGTTATCGTTCTTGATGCGGATTTTTCGGAAAAGCTTCCGTTTATCGGCAATGCAAAAAAGCTTCAGAACAGACTTTGGACCGACCTGGAACACAGCAGCTATTCCGGTATAGATTTTCTAAGAGAACTTAACAGGAAACGCAAAGAACCGATGATAGTACCGATAGTTTATACAAGTACGCTTGGCGTTGAAAATGCGGCTTCGGACAAGAAATACGAGCTTGCGTATGAGATAAGCCAGACACCGCAGGTATGGATAGACTGTCAGGTATCAGAAAGAAACGGCGGCATTTACATAAACTGGGACGTAAGAAAGGGCATTTTTGAGGAAAGTATTATAAAAGATATGTTTGAGGCTTTGAGCCGTCTTATAGATGAACTTTCCGAAAATGATAAGGTATATCAAAGTCAATACCCTGTAGTACTTCCTGAAAGAACGGTTGATGTACGCCGCAAAGTAAATGATACCAAGAAGGATATACCGGCTTCTACACTGCTTGACGGTTTTATGGAGGCTGTGAATAATACGCCGGAAAGAGCAGCTGTCATATACGGAGACAAAGTATATAACTACAGAGAGCTTTACGACAGAGCCTGCTGTTATGGTGATGCACTTAAAAAAATAGGCTTCAAAAGAAATGAGCTGTGTGCGGTTTCGTGTCCGAAATCCTTTGAGCAGATCGCAGCTGTATTAGGTATACTGCTTGCAGGCGGAGCATATGTACCTATACTTGATTCACAGCCTGTTTCAAGAAAAAATAAGATACTTGAAAGA
>CADBQZ010000093.1 GCA_902796865.1 uncultured Ruminococcus sp.
GAGCAATATAAATATCCTTACCTCTGAATGGGGACTTGGCGGAATGCATGACGGTTTTCAAAAGGCTATGGACGAGGTCTATGACTATCTTACCGATAAAGTACTCAAGACCGGCGACGGCAGTCCGGTATGTGACCATGTAAAATACTTTATCACAGGACACAGCCGAGGCGGCGGAATAGGAAATCTTTTGGCTGTAAAGCTTTATGATAAGGGCGTTCCGAGCGAAGATGTTTTTGACTATAACTTTGCCTGCCCCGATACGGTAAAAGGGCTGTTGATCAATACTAATCCATTCGGCTGTCACAATAACATTTTCAACATAGGTTTGGCTGGCGACCCTGTAACTATCATACCGGGAATTGCAGGTGATGCCATTTCACTTTTTACCAGCGGAAAGATCTTTCCGACAAAAGCAATAAATAACATCAAATCATGGAATAAATACGGAAAGAGCATATGGTTCGATCTTTACAGCAGCAACAATGGCGGCGGCGGAGGTATAATGGATCTTCAGTTTAAGGTGCATGAACCGGAGAATTACGTGGCGGTAATGTCCCATGAGTATTCATACAGCAAGAGTATGACATTCTGGCAGTTCAAGACGTTTATGATCCACAATTTGACAAAGGATACTCTGGATTATACACCGACTGTAAAAACAGTAGCCCTTATCCGCTCTAAAAAATTCTCCGAAAGAGTGAGCGAGGGATTTTCCTCAATGAGGATCGCTATAAAGGATCTTCTTGGAAACGTAATTGCGGAAATAAATGATGGAGTTATGACCAAAAATGCTCAGATAGATGCACTTGTAATGGATTATGATGATGAAACGGGCGATTATACATTCCAGATAGAGGGAAGCGATGAATTTACAGTTGAGATATCCGGCAATCAGGCAGATACAGTAGAGTGTGTTGCTTTCCAGCAGCCTGAGGACGGAAGAGAATCGGCGGTCTTATATTCTATACCGATAGAACAGGGGCAGACAGCAAGCTATAAAATAGGCACAAAAACAGATCCCGAAAAGCTCACGGCTGAGGTTACAGATCCTTTGGGAAATCCTGCTTTGATAATAGAGCCTGAAAGTGTATTCAAGGCTCCGGAAAAGGGAGATATAAACCATGACCTGATATTTGATGTATCTGATGCAGTTGAACTGCAAAAGTTCCTTGCCGGCACAGATATGTTTATTGCTGATTGGGAATCCGCTGATTACTGTAAAGACAATAAGCTCAATGTATTTGACCTTATTGCCATGAAGAGAGCTTTGCTAAAATAGATAATACTTTATTTTCAATTGTGAAGCAATAACAGTGAACGTTAAAAAATGACGTTCACTGTTTTTTTAGAGCGTGTTCACATAAATCTTTACAAACGAACATAAATACAGTATAATAGAGACATGAAACTAACAAAAAGACAATTCAAAAAAAATGAGCACTTAATGCCAACACCACGAAAGCCGCTCGAGATATCAAATTATCAGTTTATGTGTGCGTTGCTTTACATGATAGAGAATGGCTGCAAATGGAGGGCACTGCCGAAAAAATTTGGAAAGTGGCACACAATTTACATGAGATTTAACAGGTGGTAAAAGAACGGCACTATCCAAAAAATCTTTGAGAAAATGCAGGAGTTGAATATAATTGATGTTCGTACTGATACACTGTGTATTGGCAGTACAAGTATCAAAGTTCATCCCGATGCCGCAGGTGCTCGCAATTCAAGCGGAGAACAGAGCATCGGACGATCAAAAGGGGGCTGACAACGAAGCTGCATTTGTGCTGCGCTTCTGCCCGATATGCCTTTGTTTTTCGCCTTTCGTCCGGCAATAATCATGATGCTCCGGAGGGAAGATTATTGATTGAAACAATATATTCTGAGGACAACCATAACCTTCTTATGGACAGAGCTTATGAAGACGATCAGACCCGTGCTTTTGGAAAAAAGCAAGGGTTTAATGTTGTTGTCCCTCCTAAGAAAAATCGGAGAGAGCCATGGGATTATGATAAGGAATTATACAAACAGCGCAATGAGGTCGAGCGTTATTTTCTCAGGCTTAAACGCTTTAGAAAGGTTTTCACACGTTATGACAAACTTGACACAATCTTCCTCTCTGTTATCATGCTTGCTATGATTTTTGATGTGCTTTTTATGTGAACACGCTCTAGTCAGTTATAAGAGTTATTTCAAGATATATTACCACCAGAGTTTTCATTGATATTTGCAGCAGATCAGGTAGATTTATGACATAAAAAAAGCCCGGCGTTTTGCCGAGCATAAAAATATACGGCAGCGAATCATTTGCTGCCGTAAACTTATTTATTATCCCTATCTATCCCATATTTCCTATGAAACTCCTCAATATCTGCATCATTTCTGACAAGCTCCGAATACAAGAGCTTTTTTGTGCTTTTGTCATAAAAGCCTATCGTCTTTTCACCTGTACATATACTTGACTCTATCCTGATGTCCGCAGCCGTAAACGGCTTAGGTATCGGGATAACTTTTTTCTTAAAGAGCATCATTTTTCACCTCAACTATTCTTATTATGCTGTCAATAAATATTTCCGTCTTATCCTTGAATACAAGGCAGTTTTTTTCTGCATTGAAATATCTGAACACCCCTTCATACTCCGCATGCTCACCACCGCTTTTCAGCTTGTCGGGGACAAAATATGTGAGCCTTACGGGTATGTCCTCATGCGGTCGGGTAGATAATTCATACAAGGTTTTATTGAGATTCTCCGCTTCATCTTCAGTAGGCTCACGCTTTGTACCTGTCTGCCGTGCCTCCTCGCCGATCATATCCTCATATCCCGTAAGTGCCGCAAACGGTGAAAACATAGCCGCACGGTCGTACAGGCTCATATGCTCATGCTTCTTTGACCGCTGATGAGGCATATCAATAATATCCGCATACACAATGCGCGAGTCGGGTTCGTTTTCATGGATACCCTCTGTCATGTTTCTTCACCTGCCCTGTGTCCGCCTATCTGTCCGTTGCGTTCTATCGTAGTTCCGCCCTCCATAAAGTTCATGCCTTTTAAAACGGCGTTTTTTCCGTATCTTTCCTGTAAAAGCAGCGTTGCCTGCTGGAGCGAATGCTCCCTTTTCAGCTTTTCCCGTTCTGCCTGTTTTTGCTTTTCTATTTTATCATAGTCAGTGAACAGGTCATACTGCATGGGGGCTTCTTCGGGAATATCTGTTTCCGGTATGATACCGCAGGCACAGACAGTCACACGGCGAATGTAAAGGTCGGGGTCAATGATACGGTCATATAGCTTCATCATTTCACCAACGATCAGCTTTCCCGAAGAAGTCCACATTTCAAGATTAGCCGTCCCGTGTGCGTGTTTTGGTACAGCCCTGCCATAGTGATCCATTCCGACTTTACCTTTATATATCTTTCCGTTCTTTTTGAGCTTGTAAACGTCCTTGCTTCCATTACTCCACATAAACTCAACAGAGGTAACATCGTAGCCCACAGTCAGTGTCATTTGTTTTGTAACGACTGCTTTTCTAACAAGATCGAGAACCAGCAGTTCGGTCATCTCACGCACTATGAGCTTACCCTTTTGCGTGTCATAGGGTTCCTTCAGTACCTGTCCCGATGAAATAGAATTTGTGGAGGGACGATATGACTTTATTGTTTTTATATCAACAGGCTCCCAGCCCCATGCATGGTCTATAACGATCTCAGCCTTGATACCCAATGCAGAGTACAGCTTGTCCTCATCATTGACACTAAGCCTTGCTATATCACCCATAGTAAAGCAGCCAAGTGCTGCGACCCGTCTTGCAGTTCCCGAACCTATCTGCCAGAAGTCAGTAAGCGGCTTATGACACCACAGCAGC
>CADBQZ010000094.1 GCA_902796865.1 uncultured Ruminococcus sp.
CCCCCTTATCCACAGATACTGACAAGCTATCTAAAACATTAGTTCTGATGTCACCTGTATTGTAGCTTTTAACAACGTTACTGACTTCGATCAACATTGATCTTTCCTCCTTATTTTTTCGACTTATTATCATCTGTGCATACAACTTGGTTTTAAGGCAGCATCGGAATAAAAACAGTTAGTTTAGACTAACCCTAACGTATAAGCTATCAAAAATAAATACTTCTTTGGATATGTACTCACTGCCGATTTGTTAGCCATAGCTTACCCCGATACAAATAAAAAGCGCAATTTAATGCACAGACATAAAATCACGCTTTATATTATATCATGTTTGAAATAAAAAGTCAAGCACTATATTTCATCAGGAGTGACCAATTGCGAATTTAAACATCATTTGTTGTAAGGAACGAGTACTTACCGGTGTTTAATCAAATCTTTTATTTGAGTCTAAACATAAATGCGTTTTTATTCAAAATACTTTTTGAACTTTATCTTGTCCAGAAACAGACCAACAATTATGTAAAGTGCCGTACTTGCAGCCACCTGAACTATGTATGCCGGGAATTCAAGAAACGCTGCTGTAAGTGTTGATGCCGATATCCCGCCGAGAATGAACTGTGCTTCATAAAGCGAGTATCCAGCTATGCAGACCGCCAGCGAAGGTATTATAGCAAGGATATTCCGCAGAGATATTATCTTGTCTTTTTTCGATGTAAAAAAAGCTGCGGTTATCATCTTTACAACTATTGTAGCAGGTATCCATATTGCTGCACCGGACAGACCATCAGCCAATAATCCTCCAAGCGCTGAAGCAGCTATAGCATACGGCATAGGCAAAAGACTTGCCGCAAGATATATCACACCGTCTCCTGCGTGAGTATATCCGTTTCCTGTAGGCACATGGATAAGTGTAACTACAAATATCACAGCTGCAAAAAGACCTGAAAAAGTTATCATTCTTACTTTTTTGTTGGTTCCATTCATTCAAAACAACTCCCTTATATATTATTTATAATATATTATATCACATTAATATCTAAATAAAAAATACTTTAAAACTATAGCCGGTAATAACTACCGGCTATTCTAAATTATCATCTTCTTCGGTTATTTCCATAAAGCTTTTTGACTATCTTTTTATTTGAAAAGCTTCCCTTTGCCCTTGATCTATACTGCTTCTTCGCATATAAACATATCAAAAAGTAGATCAGAGTGAGCACAGCCGAAACCACCATAGCTATCTTGAACCATTTGGACTTAAAAAAATTCTTTGCAACAGAAAGATTAAACTCAAGAAAAGAACGGTCAACATCAGATTCGGCGACAAGATCCGCCTTGTCAATAAGTTCGCTTCCAAGCCAAAGCTCTATCTCACCAAGCTTCTGTCCTTTTTTGACCGGTGCTGTAACATCCTCTGCACGGGTTATCCTTCGCTGTATAGATGTGGTATCTACTTCATTATACCACAGCCTTGTAATATCCTTGTCCGGCTTTATGAGAACATATCCGCTATCCTTTGAATCATTGACCTTTATTTCTCCCTGTTCCTCCCCTTTGCTCAGAAGCACCTGGTAACTGAATTTATTGAATGCCCAGTCCATTATATTATATCCGTCCATCATATGATAATAGATAGTATCGCCGTCACTGTTGAGCATAGGTGCATTAAGCGTAACAAGTATATACTTTATGCCGTTTGAAGAGCCCATAGTTACAAGCGAACGGCCTCCCATATCAAGATTTGCTGTCTTTATACCTTTTACACCATAAAGATAAAAATCACTTGCCGGACTTGCTATACTGTTTGAATGATTTATCATCCACTCACCTTCATGCGAATTATCGGGATTAAGCGGAGTCAGCTGGTATTCCTCTGCACAGGCTATATCCTCAAACCCGGGAACTGATAAAGCATATTCGGTGATAAGCGCCATATCCTTTGCGGTAGTGACTTGCTTTTTATCATAAAGTCCTTCGGGATTGGTGAATACTGTATCAGTACAGCCTATATCATCCGCTTTAACATTCATTTTATCAACAAAAAGAGATATATCTCCGTTGCCGAAATAATCTGCAAGTATGACAGCCGCCTCGCATGACGATGTAAGCAGCATTGCATGGAGATAATCTTTTACCGAAAGCTTGTCTCCATCATATATATCGGCATATCTGAGATCATCCTGATATTCGTAATCATCGAACTTTTTATAAAGTGAGCTGTTGGCCGTTATCGTTTCATTCTCTATATCCTGACAATTTTCAAGAACTATTATCGCAGTCATTATCTGTACCAGAGAACCGGGATACTGTTCTTTATCAGCCTCTTTCTCGTATATAACACTTTTGGTATCTGTATTATAAAGATATACTGATTCGCTCCTTATCTCAAATGAAGGAGTGAATATTATTGCACTTACATTCGCAGAAAGCGTGAATATCAATATAGTAAGCATTACTGTCAATGCTGATATTATTCTTTTCATCATAACTGCTCCTAAAATATATTAAACCGAAATTTATCGGGTCCATTACTGCCTTATTCTATTATACCAAAAAAATCGGAAAAATCAAACATTTTCGATAAAAATCCAAAAAAATATTTACACAGACGTAATTTTATGATAAAATAGATATAGATTTTTAAAGGAGGGCACAGGTTTTGATATATGTGACCGGAGATATGCACGGAGAATTTTCAAGATTTAAAGATAAAAGAATAAAAAAGCTCCGTGAAGGCGATACACTTATCATATGCGGGGATTTTGGATTTATATGGGACGGTTCAAAAAAAGAACAATCCATACTTGATAAGATCGGGAATATGAAGTTCAATGTTGCATTTGTAGACGGATGTCATGAAAATTTCGAGCTGCTCAGTGAATATGAAGTAATAGACTGGAACGGTGGAAAGGCTCAGCTAATAAGCGGCAATCTTGTTCATCTTCTCAGAGGACAGATATACACTATCGAAGGTAAAAAGATACTTGCCTTTGGCGGCGGACACAGTCAGGACTATGATCTTCGCAGAACACAGAACTGGTGGATACAGGAGCACCCTACTCATGAGGAGATCATAAACTCGATAAACAATCTTGATAAATATGAAAACTACATAGACTATATCGTTACTCACGAACCACCAGCATCACTTAAGGACTGCCTGGGCGTAGATGTGCTTCAAAGACTCGAAATACACGCATTTTTTGAAGATCTTATAAAAGCCTGCCATTTTGAAAAATGGTTCTTCGGCAAATGCCATACAGATAAATATATACCAATGAAGTTCTATGCGGTATTTGAAGATGTGCTTCAGGCAAATGAGAAAAATAATTTTTGATAATATTTTAAATAATTACTGTAAAAAATATCTCCAGAGCATTTGCTTTGGAGATATTTTCATGAGGTATTTATTTCAGCATCGAGAAATGCAGAACATCTTATCAGATAGCAGCAAATGCTGTTTCAAGCGCTTCGATAATATCATTGATATTTTCTGTTCCTATCGAAAGTCTTATAGTATTAGGCTTTATTCCCTGTTCAAGAAGTTCTTCATTCGTCAGCTGTGAATGAGTAGTCGATGCAGGATGGATAACAAGAGACTTTACATCGGCAACATTTGCAAGAAGCGAGAATATCGGAAGATTATCAATAAATTTCCTTGCATCGGTATCATCGCCTTTAACTTCAAATGTGAATATAGAACCGCCGCCGTTCGGGAAGTATTTTTTATAAAGATCATGGCTCTTTTCAGTTTCAAGAGACGGATGATGAACTGCCTCTACCTTCGGATTTGAATTTAAGAACTCAACAACTTTAAGTGCATTTTCAACGTGTCTCTCGACTCTGAGTGAAAGTGTCTCAAGTCCCTGTAAGAACAGAAAAGCATGGAAAGGTGAAAGTGTAGCACCTGTATCACGAAGAAGTATAGCACGGATATATGTTACATATGCTGCAGCACCAACTGCATCAGAAAAGCTTATGCCGTGATATGACGGGTTAGCTTCTGATATCCACGGATATTTTCCGGAAACTTTCCAGTCGAAATTGCCGCCGTCAACTATAACACCGCCTATCGCAGTACCATGACCGCCAATAAACTTTGTAGCACTGTGAACAACTATATCAGCACCGTATTCTATCGGACGAACAAGGTAAGGTGTTGCAAATGTATTATCTACAACGAGCGGTATGCCATGTGAATGTGCGATCTTTGCTATCTTTTCTATATCTGAAACGTTGGAATGTGGATTGCCGAGCGTTTCGATGAATATAGCTTTTGTCTTATCATTTATAGCATTTTCAAAGCTGTTTTCTTCATATGGGTCAGCAAAGTTTGTTGTTATTCCATAAAGTGGAAGTGTATGTTCAAGAAGATTGAATGTTCCGCCGTAGATATTTTTTGAAGCTACTATATTTTCACCAGCTTTTGCAAGAGCCTGTATCGCATATGTAATAGCTGCGGCACCCGAAGCTGTTGCAAGAGCGCCTACGCCGCCTTCTAAAGCAGCTATTCTTTCTTCAAAAACGCCCTGTGTTGAATTTGTAAGTCTTCCATATATATTTCCTGCATCTTTAAGGCCAAATCTGTCAGCAGCGTGCTGTGAATCTCTGAATACATAAGATGTTGTAGCATATATCGGAACTGCTCTTGCGTCCGATGCCGGATCCGGGTTTTCCTGTCCTACGTGAAGCTGTAATGTCTCAAAACGATATTTTTTATTTGCCATTTTCTTTTCCTCCATAAAATTATTGTTCTTGGTTTATTCTTTCGATTTTATATTCACTGCATATCACACATCATTTTCATCACTCATTTCCTATATATTCTATGTGTTTTCTATGTTTTTATTATATCACCGTTTTTCCGATTTGTCCAATTGCTATATTTTAGATTAGGCTATAGTTTTTGCCTATAGCCTAACATTTTTTCAATTCAGGTCTTTGTTTCTCTATAAGTATAAGCGTCATAAACATCATTATAAATAAGAGTACCGATGAGACCGGAGAACTTCCTTTATGATAAAGAGAAACGCAGGGCTTTAAACAGCTTATTTCAATATCAAGAAATCTTATAAGAAACCGGCTTATAAATGCCGAACAAAAAGCCGTAAATAGTCTTGAAACTATAAAAAGCTTTATATCAATACAATTTCTTCCTATAGCGGCTATCTGCATCGCCACGCATACTCCACCGAACGAAAGCAAAAAACTTACTACTGGAAAAAGCGAAGGCTGCATTGCCGGAAGATTTGCTATATTGCTTATTTCAAGAAAGCTCATTATTATTCTTTCGGCAGTACTGCGGTCGGAAATGCCTATAAGCTCTGCAATGTCTGAAAGCCAGCCTATAGCCCCCGAAAGAGACAATATACATATGACTCCTCCAAAAGCTGCTATCATTGTACACATTCCAAGCATTGCCGATGATGCTGAACGGACTGCCGGTATGACCGCCCCTGCATTCAATATTCTTTTTTCATCTGCTTTATAGGATACTCTTTCAAGCTTTCTTGTAAGAATGAGTGCAGTAACAACATTTGCAGATATAACAGATATAAATATGAGCAAAGCAGCGTTTGAACCCGGATATAAACAGGCTGCAGCAGTACCTGATATAAATGCCGGTCCTCCGCAGCAGCAAAAGCAGCTCATTATCTTTGCCTGATGCAGTGTAAGCTTTCCGCTTTGAACCCCTTCTCCGACAAGCTTTATCCCTGCCGGATAGCCCGATATAAGACTAAGAATAAAAATGACTATACCCTCTTCGGGCAGCCGAAAGAGCCTGCCGGTGATTTTTCCCAGCGGCGCACCGATAATACTATGGAGCCCCGAAATAGATATATAAGAAGTAAGGCACAAGAATATAAACATAGAAGGTATTATAACATCAAAGCATCTTTCAATGCTGTCTTTTATACTGTTTCCCATTTCATAAGGATACTTTAAAGAATAGTATATTGCCAAAGCAGCGGCGGCAGCAGCAAAAGTATTTTTTATAATATTTTTCATTTTTATCACCGTTAATAGATTTATGCTTTGAAAAGCATGGATATTCCGTGAAGAACGTAAATATAATTATAAATAAGAGGTGATAGAAATTGAACAAATGGCTCGAAAAAGGGAAACGTTTTATACATATGGACAGTCAGATACAGATAACAGGAAGCAGCAGTGTTATGGTAGACGGCTGTAAAAAAATACTTGAATATAATGATATACTTGTAAAAGTAAAAACATGGGATCTTATTGTACAGGTATGGGGAAGCGGACTTACAGTGAGCGGATTTAGTTCAGATATCATATGTATTTACGGTGATATAAGATCAGTAGAACTGGAACGGGTGAGCGCATGAAACATATAAAGGAAATATTGTCGATAAAAGCGTCAGGAGATAATATATACCGCTTTATAAATGCTATAAGAGAAGCACATATAGTCTGTACATCTCAAAGATGTGTAAACGGTATTTTTTTTGCAGATATACACAGCCGTGACTTTAAAAGAATAAAAAGTCTTGCAGAAAGCAGCTCAGTCCAAATCACAGTAATAAAAGACAGCGGACTTATGCACAAACTCAGACAATATCGTTTCAGATATGGGATAGTTCTTGGACTTATGCTTATGCTTGGTGCAGTGTTTTATTTTTCAAATACCGTAGTAACAATAGAAGTCTGCGGCAGCAGCAAAGTAACAACAGCACAGGTAATGGCTGCTCTGGAAGACATAGGGATATACAAAGGCAGATTCATACCGGATATAGATTTTCACAATGCCGAACAAAGACTTCGTCTAAGCATCCCGCAGATAGCCTGGACAGGTATAAGGCATACCGGAAGCCGCATAATAGTCGATATAACCGAAGCGGTAGAACCGCCGGAGATGGTAAACGATAATATACCGTGCAACATAGTCTCAACTAAAGATGCACAGATAACCTACACCGAAGTCTATGCAGGTCAGCTTATAAAAAAGAAAGGCGACGGCGTAAGAAAAGGAGGAATTATAGTAAGCGGTATCGCAGACGACGGAAAAGGTCATTTTCTAAAAAAACACGCAATGGGGAAGATACGTGGGATATATACGGAAAAAATGATATTTACTCAGCCTTTTTCAATATCCGGCAAAGTATACGGCGAAGATATCCAAAAAAGAAAATATCTTGATTTTTTCGGTATGAGGATACCAATGTTTATAAACGATCCGGATACAGAAACTTTCGACTATACAGAACAAGTCAATAATTTTTCCATGTTTGGGATAGAGATACCGTTTGGTATAGTACACTGCACTTACGAGCCTTTTAAATATGAAAAAACAGAATACTCACCGGAAGAAGCAGAAAAAAAGCTGGAAGAAAAAGCATCTCTTTATGAAAAAAATTTTTACGGAGACAGTGATATAACGGTGCTTGACAGAGAAATAAATAAAATATCAAACAAAGAAGAGATGGTTTTTGAGGTAACATACAAGCTCGAAGGCGACATTGGAGAGGATAAAGAGATATTTGCAGACCGTCAGGAATGGAAAAAACGTTAAAAAACAACCTTTGTTTGTAAGTAATCTGAAAAAAAAAAGAAAAATTTGAAAAAAATTATAGAATAAGTATTTCAAAATCTGAAAATTTATGGTATAATAGTAAAGGAAAGGTCTGCAATAAAGCATTTCACTTATGTTAAAATAAAAATCAAAAGTTTATATTTCATTTTCAAAGTGTTATGCCCATGCCGACCGAAGAACTTAAAAAAGCGTCATGCTGCCGAAACCTTTATAAAAGCATGACCTGAAGAAAAGAGTGTGTTAAATATGGCTGACAGAATTATCAATGTAGACAATACAGAACAGATCCAGAACCTATTCGGACCTTACGATGAAAATATCAATGTGATACAAAGACAGTATGGCGTTGTTGTTATAAGCAGGGGTACTGAGATAAAGATCTCAGGCGCTGAAGAAAATGTAAACAACGCCTGTGAAGCGATAGAATCGCTCATGAAAATATCAGATACCGGAGAAAAGCTCACAGGTCAAACGATAAGATATGTTGCTTCAATGGTATCAGACGGCGAAGGGCAGCAGATACAAGAGCTTGTCGGCGACGGGATATGCGTTACCGCAGCCGGAAAAATAGTTCGCCCCAGAACTGTCGGACAAAAGAAATATACCGACGGCATAAAGAAAAATACTATCGTAATGGGCATAGGGCCTGCCGGAACAGGAAAGACATATCTTGCCGTAGCAATGGCTGCAAAAGCATTCAAGGCTCATGAAATAAGCAAGATAATCCTTACACGTCCGGCAGTAGAAGCAGGAGAAAAACTCGGATTCCTTCCGGGTGATCTTCAGGATAAGGTAGACCCGTATCTCCGCCCTTTGTATGACGGACTTTTCGAGATGTTCGGTGCTGACAACTTCAATAAGCTTATGGAAAAAGGCATAATAGAAGTAGCACCTCTTGCATATATGAGAGGACGAACTCTCGACAACGCATTCATTATTCTCGATGAAGCGCAGAACACTACATCGGAACAGATAAAAATGTTCCTTACACGTCTTGGAAATGAGAGTAAAATGGTCATTACCGGTGACGTAACCCAAATAGACCTTCCCGACAGCAAGACATCAGGTCTTGTGGAGGCAATGAAGGTACTTAGAAATGTTGATGATATTTATATCCATAAATTTAACGAGAAGGATGTCGTAAGACATAAACTCGTACAGGATATTGTAAAAGCTTATGAAAAGTATAATAATGAGAGGAGAAAATAAAAGAAAATGGCAAAGTTAAAAGTTTATGTTAAAAACAATCAGAATGTGGTGAAGATACCTGTCGGTATAAGACTTCTTATACGCCGCTGCTGTTCGGCAGTACTTACAACCGAAAATTTCAATAGAGATGCCGAAGTAAGCGTTTCTTTTGTATCGAATAATGAGATAAAAAAGCTCAATAAGACTTACCGTGACAAGGATTCTGAAACAGATGTACTCTCCTTCCCTCTTACCGGTGAGGACGGTGCTGAAGAATACAATACAGAAACGGGCGCTGTTCTGCTCGGCGACATTGTTATCTCTCTTGAAATGGCAGTAAAGCAGGCAGCAGTTTATGGTCATTCACTCGAAAGAGAAGTAGGATTCCTTACCGTTCATTCTATGCTGCATCTGCTCGGATACGACCATGAGACTACACCTCTTGACGAGCGCATAATGCGTGAAAAGGAAGAAGCCGTACTGGACAAGCTCGGTATATCAAGAGATGCAACATTTGTTGTCGGAACCGACAATTAAGGTATACAAAATATGGCTAAGAATATCTTTGCTGCTATGATAGGAAGGACCAATGCTGGAAAATCTTCTCTTCTTAATGCAATAATAGGCGAAAAGATTGCATCAGTCAGCAGTAAATCGCAGACAACAAGAACTAAAATAACCGGTATAAAAAATATAGACGATACCCAACTGGTATTTATAGATACTCCGGGGCTTCACAAGCCGAAAAATAAACTCAGCGATCATATGCTCGATACAGTAAATGACACTGCCGCAAATATTGATGCAGTAATATTTGTATCCGACTGTACAAAAAAATTAGAACCTGACGAAGAAAAGATGCTAAAAAGGATCATTGCCTCTAAAACTCCTGTCATATTCGTTCTTAACAAAATAGACCTGCTCGAAAAGCATTCAGTTCTTATACCGATAATGGCACAGCTCGGAGGAAAATTCGACCTTCATGCGATAGTTCCGATAAGCGCACTTGAAAACAACGGTGTAGATATCGTTATAAAGGAAACCGCCGCTCTTGCACAGGAAGGTCCTCATTTCTTTCCCGATGATATGATGACCGATCAGCCTGAAAAGGTGATCGCTGCTGAGATGATACGTGAAAAGCTTCTGGAGCTTCTCAACGAAGAAGTCCCTCACGGCATAGCGGTCACAGTTGAAACTATGCGTGAACGTGATGATAAGGATATACTTGATATAGATGCAGTGATATACTGTGAAAAAGAATCACACAAAGGTATTGTTATCGGCAAAAACGGTACGATGCTCAAAAAGGCTCTTACTATGTCAAGAAAAGAATTAGAGAGCTTTTTCTGCATAAAAGTAAATCTTAAAGGCTGGGTAAAAGTCAAGGAAGACTGGCGCAACAGAGAAGGTCTTATACGCTCGTTTGGTCTTAGCGGAGAATAAATACAATATAGCCTTAACTCTTCCATAGATTGCCGCAAATAAATATACTTCTTCCGGAAATTATAATAACAGACATTTTTTTCGGGAGGACAAACTTTATGAATGACGATAAATGGAAGGATTTTGAAAGGACAGGAAGCATAAGCGATTACCTTTCATATAAAGGTATAAAGCTTGAAAACGGTGACGCAAATGGAAATGCTGACATTCAAAGGGATAGTGATCCGTGAATATCCGGTCGGAGAAAGCGACAGGTTCATACACGTATTTACAAAAGAATACGGTGTTATCGAGCTTATGGCTAGAGGCAGCAGAAAAATGATAAGCAAAAATGCAGGCGCAAGTCAGCTTTTTGCATATTCCGATTTTTCTGTGCGTTCTGATAAAGGAAAAATGTATCTCGACAGTTCACAGCTGATACATCTTTTTTATGATATACGAAGCGATATAAAAAAACTTGCACTTGCCGACTATATTTCCGAGATCGTTTCATACGCTGCCGGACACAACAAACAAAGCGATGATATTATGCGTCTTTTTTTAAATACCCTGCATTTTTTATCAAGCGGCGAAAGGGATACTGAGCTTTTGAAAGCGATATTTGAAATGCGCTTTATGACAGAGATAGGCATGATGCCTGATATAGTTTGTTGTCCCGTCTGTATGACTTATTCCGCACCGTATATGCTGTTTGATCTTATAAGCACCAAGCTTTACTGTACAGGCTGTTTCAAAGGAAAATATGACGACACACAGATAACAATAAATGACAGTACTGTACGGGCTTTAAGACATATAGTTTTTGCAGATATGGACAGATTATTCAATTTTCGCCTTGCAGAAAAAAGCATGGAAAAACTAAGCAGGCTTACCGAGAGATATATAATCATACACCTCGGGAGAAGTTTTAAAACGCTTGACTATTATAATTCACTTTAAGGTGACACTGTACAAAGTTTCTAATTGTTCTTTGATCGGTGCTGCCTTAAAAATAATACCGCACGGGCGTGCGGTATTCGATTTTCAGGAGACTAAATATGAACAGCTATTATAAAACACTGGAATTACATAAAGTACTTAAAATGCTTTCCGAAATGACATCAAACGAACGGACAAGCAAACTTGCACTTGAACTTGAACCGTGCAGCGAGTATGAAGATGTATGCAGAGAAATACAAAAAACGGCAGATGCTTTTGACCTTTCGGTAAGATTCGGAACGCCTCCATTTTATGATATAAAAGATGTGAGTTCATCTCTGAGACGCGCTTCTTCCGGAGCAGTAATATCATTGAAAGAACTTCTTATGATAAAAGAAATATTAGGACAGATAACTGCTCTCTCCGATTGGTTTTCACACTGTGAAAATGTCGAATCAAGTCTTGATTATCTTTTTTCACAGCTTATGCCGAACAAATATCTCTACGAAAAGCTTGATCGTTCGATACTCTCGGAAGATGAGATAGCAGATGCTGCAAGTCCTGATCTTGCCGACATAAGACGAAAAATAAACCGTGCAGGTGCAAAGCTCAGAGATACCCTTGACAAGATGATAAAATCTGAAAATGTCCGTAAATCACTTCAGGAAAATATAGTGACCATGCGTGAAGGAAGATATGTACTTCCGGTAAAAGCTGAGCATCGTGGAAACGTACAGGGACTTATACATTCTGCATCGGCGACCGGACAGACTCTTTTTATAGAGCCTATGGCTGTTGTAGAAGCAAATAATGATATAAGAATGCTCGAAAGCCGTGAACGTGACGAAGTGGAACGCATTATAGCCGAGCTTTGCCGTGAATGCGGTGCAGCAGCAGATGAAATAATAAGAGGCTATGAAACTGCGGCAGAGCTTAATCTTTATTTTGCTAAATCGGCTCTTGGTGCTAAAATGAAAGCTGCCGTACCAAAGATAACAAATGACGGAAAGCTCATATTAAAAAAAGCAAAGCATCCTCTTTTAGACCCGAAAAAAGCTGTTCCGATAGATATTTCCCTCGGAGTAGATGCTCAGGCTCTTATAATAACAGGACCTAATACCGGCGGTAAAACAGTAGCATTAAAGACAGCCGGTCTTTTATCAGCTATGGTAATGTGCGGAATGCTTATACCGGTATCGGACGGAAGCAGCGTTTCTGTATATAAAAATATTCTTGCCGATATAGGCGACAGCCAGAGCATTGAGCAAAGTCTTTCAACATTCTCTGCACATACGAATAACGTTATCGAAATAATCAAGAAAGCTGATGAGGATTCACTGGTACTTCTTGATGAATTGGGTTCGGGAACAGACCCGGTCGAAGGTGCAGCACTTGCTGTATCAGTCATAGAAAGATTAATGTCACAGGGTGCAAAGCTCATGGTATCCACACATTATCAGGATCTTAAAATGTATGCGATAGAACAGCCAGGAGTTGAAAATGCAAGCTGTGAATTTGATATGGAAACTCTTCGCCCGACATACAGGCTCATAACCGGTTCTCCCGGAAAATCAAACGCATTTTCTATATCCGAAGCGCTTGGTATGCCTTCTGATATAATAAATAATGCAAGAAAGCTTGTAAGCGAGGAAAATACCCGATTTGAAAAAGTTATAGAGGAACTTGAAGCAGCAAGAAAAGAACTTGAGATACAAAATGATAAGCTTGACTCAGCAAGACGTGAAGCAGAACAGCTAAGAGATGCTTTAAGAGAAGAAAAAGAACAGTTCGACAAGACCCGTGAGCAGCAGCTTGAAAGAGCAAGAGTTCAGGCAATGGGCATTATAGATAGTGTAAAGGCTCAGTCAAATGAGCTTCTTGACCAACTTGAGGCATTAAAAAAAGAAAAAGACAAAAAAGATTTCGGTAAGCGATTTTCAGATGCACGTTCAAAAAGCCGCAGCAGTCTTAATAAAATGTATGATAAGGCTAACCCTGTCACTGAAAGCAGCGATGATGGATATGTACTTCCAAGAAAGCTTAAAAAAGGCGATACTGTATACATAAAAGAAATGGATAAAACCGGAACCGTATGCAGTGAGCCTGATAACAGCGGAAATGTTTTCGTTCAGATAGGAATAATGAAAACAAAAATAAGCGATTCAAAGCTCAGACTCACAGAGCAGAAAAATAAAGTATCTTCATCAAAACCGCAGAGCGGCAGAAAAATAAAAAGCAAAATGGAACGCCGTGGCACTATGGAACTTGATATAAGAGGAAAAGCCTCCGACGAAGGCGTATATGAAATGGAGGCCTTTATCGACAGCGCCATATTATCAGGACTCAACATGGTCACGATAATCCACGGTAAGGGTACAGGTATACTGCGTGAGGCAGTCCACAGAAGACTTAAAACCATGAAACAGGTCAAAAGCTTTCGTGTAGGTATGTACGGCGAAGGTGAAAACGGTGTTACTATCGTTGAGCTTAAATAATATCAAAACTCATATAAATATGCAAATATATAGAAATACTTGCTTTTTCTTATATTTTGATGTATAATATAGCTTAAGGGCGTTTTTTCAATAATTTACGATAATTCCGAAAGGAGCTTTTTTATGTTCAAAAAAATATCGACTGTATTTATGGTCTTTTGCATGATCTTTTGCTTTACTGCCTGCGGCAGCAGCAGCTTTGAAGACAAGGGAGACTATATAAGCGGAAACAAATGGGAGGGAACCGACGGAAGTCTTATCGAACTTAACAGCGACGGCACACATAAATTTTACAAAAATTCCGGTGATCTTTCAGACAACTATTATAAAGGTGATTATACCGTACTAAACGGTCAGCAGGCTATTGATTATCTTTCAAATGAACATGGTCTTCCAGAAGACGCACAGCGTCAGATAATGTCACAATACGGTGTCGAAGACAAGTATTATTATGTTCTTACACTTAATAATAAAGAATGTATCGTCGAAGGAAAAAACACACTTGGCGAAGCATCAAAACTTGATTATTTCGGATATTACTCGCCGACAGACCAGCATCTTAATTTCAAAAGTCTGAAAACTATGGTGCAGATGGATTTTTATAAAAAATAGATCTGATTTTATACGATAAAACTTCCAGCCGTTACAGCGCTTTAAGCCACTGTGACGGCTGTTCTTTTTTCTTGATTTACAAGTAAATCAAATCCACTTTCAATTGCAATTTAATTTTCAATTTTATTATCGTAATTATAATTGACTTTAATATTATACTATGGTATAATAAACTCGTAAAAGAAATACTTCTAAATTTCAGAAAGGAAATAAGATGAACATTAAAAAGATCATCGCATCAGTATCAGCTTTGATTCTTGCGGTAAATACTCAGATGCTCTGTCCTGTATTTGCACAGCAAGATACGGCTTTTGATGAATGGGACGGTATTATCCATACAGACGGAAGACTGCTCAAAGATGAAAACGGAAAAGAATATCCGATAAAGGGCATAGGGTTTGGAAATAACGTATGGTCAAATCCTAAAACTCCGCCAAAGGATCTGCATCATACCGAGGAGAGCTATAAGGAACTCGCCGCTGTCGGCATAAACAATATACGCTTTTATCTGAACTACGCATTGTTTGAATCGGACAGCGACCCTTACAATTATCTTGAAACAGGATTTAACTGGATAGATGAAAATATCGCTCTTGCAAAAAAATACGGCATACGACTTTTGCTCAATATGCACTATCCCCAGGGCGGCTATCAATCTCAGGGAGCAGGTACAGCATTATGGACTAATGTAGAAAATCAGAAAAGGCTTTCTGCGCTATGGAAAGAAATTGCAAAAAGATACTCCAACGAACCTGTGATACTGGGCTACGGCATCGTAAATGAACCTATTGCGGCTGTTAAAGGTACCGGCAGCGATGCACTTGATTTATGGCAGTCGCTCGCTCAGGATATAACAGATGCTATCAGAGAAGCAGATACTGCACACCCGATATTTGTTGAAAAAATGTGTGCTTTTCAGGATCTTTCTACATTGCAAAGCAACTGGGTAAATTACAATGATGACAATAATTACGTCAAGATAAATGATGATAATGTTGTCTATGAATTCCACGACTATGACCCTTATCAGTTCACTCATCAGGGATTCAACTGGGCTAATACTCAAAATTATGACTATTCTTATCCGGATGATAACTGTGTAATGGCAAGCTCTCCCGAATGGACTATGGCAACATTTTCAGGTGACACCGCAAGTACATCTGACGAAGAGTGGCAGTATCTGGAAAGTTCATTCCTGACCGCCGATACCGATAGGATAAATGCAGTCAATTTTGTGATACAGGCAAAAAATATCGGCTCCGCTGGTTATGTCTATGCCGACAAACTAAAACTTGATGAATACGACGAGAATGGGAAACTTTTAAAAACGCTCTATTTTGACGACTGCACCGATACTTCCCTTTCCTTCTGGTCAGAAAAAAATACCGGAAAATATTACAAAAGCACTATCGGACACGAAGATGATTCCGCCGTCTGCATAACGGGTATCACAAGCGACGGAAACTGCGGTTCTAATTATTTTATACCGGTAAACGGGCACAAATACAAAGCAAGCTGCTATGTAAAAGCTGTGAATGTAAGCGATGATGCCGAGATACGTCCAAGATGCGACGGCTGGAACTGCCAAAGCGTTAATGCGTTCAATAAAGAATATCTGGAAAAATCGGTACTCAGCAATATTAAATTTTCGATAGACAACGATGTGCCTGTTTACTGCGGCGAATTCGGTGCAGGCGCTCCGACATTCAAAAATGACCGTGGCGGCGAAATATGGGTAAGAGATATGCTTGAATTATTCTCAAAATATAATGTCGGATATAATTATCATACATTCCATGAGGATAGTTTCGGACTGTACAGAAATTCCGCACTTCTCCCGCCCGCACAAAGGAATAATGTACTATACAAAGCTATTGCCGATGCAAACGGAAAGCCAGTGTTCGATGTCAACAGCAACGGAACAACAGATACCACAGATGCCGATACACTAAAAAGCTTTCTTATAAAAGACATTGATACCGTGACCGGAGTTACCGATATTACCGGCGACGGAAAAACAAACGTATTCGATCTTATCTCACTGATAAGAAAAGTCAAATAAAAAGGAGAATAAAAATGGAAATCAACAAGAATAATGTAGTAAACATTGACAGTAAACCGATAAAAAAGATAGTTATTGCCGTGATCGCAGCCGCAATACTTATCTTTGTAGCCTTCAACAGCTTTACGATCGTTCAGGCAGGTCATACAGGTGTCATGATCAATTTCGGAAAAGTAGCCGACACAGTTCTTGAAGAAGGTCTTCACTTCAAGATACCTTTCGTTTCCGAGATAGTGCAGGTCGATAACCGTGTAATGAAAACAGAAGTTGATTCAAATGCTGCTTCAAAGGATCTTCAGACCATCTCATCAAAAGTATCAGTAAACTATCGTGTGAACAAATCATCATCTGCTGATATTTACAGGAATGTCGGAAGCGACTTTGCAAACGTTATAGTAAATCCTGCTATTCAGGAATGTGTAAAATCAGTAGCAGCTAAATATACCGCTGAACAGCTTATTACAAACCGTATGACAGTTTCCTCTGAAATGGAAAGCGAAATATCACAGAAGATCAATCCCTATGGTCTTTCGATAGAAGTATTCAATATAGTAAACTTCGATTTCTCAGAAGAATTCAATAAAGCTATCGAAGCAAAACAGACTGCACAGCAGGAAGCTTTGAAGGCTGAACAGGATCTTGCAAGAATAAAGGTGGAAGCACAGCAGACTGTTGAAAAAGCTAAGGCTGAAGCTGATGCTTATAAGCTCAAAAACAGCCAGCTCACCGACAAGGTAATAATGATGGAATTTGTAGAAAAATGGGACGGAAAGCTCCCAAGTGTTACATCAGGTGCATCAACAATGTTCGATATAAGCTCATATATCAGCAGCATCGGCGGCGATAATGAAAATTCATCTGAAAACGCAGAATAATATATAAAAGACAGCAGGATAATCTTAGTAAATTTTATATTAAGAAGATCCTGCTGTGTTATTTTTTCTATGCTGTTTTTTCTTTAAAAGTATTGCAATTATATGCGAAATATGTTAAAATATAAAGGGTATATATATCCGTATAAGATGTACATATATCAAGAAAGACAGAAAAGGAGATAATTTTATGAAAATAAAAAAAATACTGGGTATTTTAACATCGGCTGTTATGTCTGTTACCCTTGTAAGTGCACCAGCCATCTCGGCAGAAGATGTCACTTCTAATTCCAACTGGGAAACAGACACATATTACGTAAGCATGATGAATGTGACTGATGACGGTATACGAACACAATGGTATACGACAGATGATATGAGTTTCCGAAAAGACGGTCTTCATGTAAAGTATCAGGATACCGATGTGACGGACGAAAGCACAATAACATTTCCAGATGGCGTAACACCGTCAAATACATACGATTATCAGAATTTTGATTATATATTTCCGGTAACTATTTCCCATAACGGCAATGATATGGCTGCCGACGTCAACACAAAAATAGGTCAACCAGGCGATATAAATACCGACCATGTAGTTAATGTCTGTGACCCAGCTCTTATAGCAAGAGACCTTGCAAACTACAGGGCAAAAAAGAAAAGTACAGTTCCGGCTTTCGGAAGATTTCTTGCAACAGGAAACAGAAATGAAAACTTCTATGATCTGAACAGTAAAACAGCATCGACTATTGCTGACAAGCTTGCAAAACACTCTTTGGGAATACATCAAAAAGGCAATAATGCCGAAAACACAAACAGTGAAAGTCCTTATTCACTCTCGCTCTCAAATGCAGCCGGTGTTCCCGGTGAGCAGGTAACTATTCAGGTAGTAGTTTCAGCCGATAACAAATTTGAAGGACTTGATGCAGTTATAGAATGGGAAGGCGGCATTATAAAGCTCGATCCGGCATTAGCTGCCGGCGGAACAACAGTAAGTTCAGTTGCAGGCGACGGAGTTGTAGCACTCGTTGATTACGGTGACAGAGCAATAAATAATGGTGCAGTTGCAAGCGTAAGCTTTACGATCCCTGAAGAAGCCGTTCCGGGAGAGAATATAGATGTAAACTTCTCTGAATTAAGAACATTCAGTGTCCTCGCTTCTGACGGAACATCACAGGACGTTACAGATATAGTAAACGTTAAAGGAACATCTGTAAAGGTAAATAAGCCTGCCGAATCAAAAACCAGCGGAACAACACCGGCAACTACAACTTCGCAAAATACATCATCTACAACAGTTTCATCTACAGTTACAACAACAGCTGCTAATTCTACTGCTGCACAGTCATCAACAACAAGAGCATCTGTAACTACAGTAAACAGCAGTACAATAGTATCATCAGGCACTGTATCGAATACGATCGTTTCATCAACAGCAGCGATAACATCATCATCAACTACTCAAAAACCCATTTCAATAATAACGATACCGGAAACAACATCAACTAAAGCAATTGTTGAAGCCGAACCTTACTGTTCGATAAATGTAGTTTCACCTCCCACCAGAACCAAATTTAATGTAGGTGAAAAGCTTAATCTGAACGGTCTTAAAGTTGACGTTTATTATGCGCCGGGCGGTGAAATACCGGCAGAAGATCTTAATAAGTATACAAAAGTAGCTGCAAATGCAGTTCCTATGGATAACCCGGATATGTTTACAGTTGATACTTCAAAAGTTGATATAAATACCGCCGGAAAGTACAAAGTATCTATAGGGCTTACACAAACGGCACAGGATATGTTCTGGTATTGTAATCCTGTTGAAATTGATATAGAAGTAGCAGAACAACAGATAACGACCGCTTCTTCTACAACATTAGCACAATCGTCATCAACACAGACGACAACTACTGCAGTCGTAACTACTGCACCAGCAGTAACATATCAAAGAGGAGATGCTAACCACGACGGAAAAGTTAATGTCTCCGATGCGGCATTTATTGCAAGTATGCTTGCACTCCATAAATCATCAAAGCTTCCGGAATCAGCCGATTATAATATGGATAAAAAGGTCAATATAATGGACGCAGTTGCAATAGCAAAAATGTGTGCAAACAAACGCAAATAACACTACTAAGGGGAAGACGTAAAAGTCTTCCCCTATTTGTATGCGGTATTTTTTATACAGACATAAAAAGAGGATCTCAAAAGACCCTCTTTTCTATATCAATTATATTAAATTCTCAAAGGTAAAACCTGAAATTACTTAATACATCGTAATCACCTTAAAATATTATTCTTTATCCATAAACTAAACTTTCAGGTGGAAACACTCCCTTTCATTATGTAATTCTATTATTTAAAATAATACCCATTAGCATCACCTTAATATCAATAGCTCCAACAGTATATACCTGTTATTTTCATTGCCGCCTGTGCCCAAATCATATAAGCCTATATGTATGGGATCACTGCCGCTCGTCTAATGAAATTAAATTTACTGCACCGGTACCACCTTTTCCGCAATTATTTATCTTTCCACTTATTATTCAATATATGTAAAGACATTAAGTCGTAAACTTCGGGAATAAACACATCCCGAAAATAATGGTGAAACCACAACTGAAGCACCAACTGTTTACTCCATTTTACAACCCAATGCTTCTTCCCTCATTTCAAAGATCGCTCATGTTACTCAATATGGAATGTCATACTAAAATATGCTACTTCCCTTAGATCTCATTTGAAACGATTCCAAAGTTTGAGTCACCAGTCGTGGCTTCTAAATTCTGTTCATCAATAGAATCCATCGGCTGCATACCTCCATTCTGATAAATTTTATTTCCGTAAAAGGATCTCCGCATCCTTATCATTCTGCCTTACGGAAATACATCGCTTAAAGAAATCCCAATCAAACGCTTTTTAAACGAATTACAGCAACTTCTGATATGTATCTTGAAAGCTTTGACGCTTCCCTTTGTTGATTTCTGATTGTCTTTCTTTGTTGTATATATAATAACACACATCAAAGAAAATGTCAACAGTTTTTGGATAAAATCATGCACAAATTTATTTAAATTGTTCATATAGAATTACTATTGACATCAATTTGATTTTGTAGTATAATTAAAGTGTTGTGTGGGTGTCAACACCTCACAATTCAACTAAATCAGGGCTGTACAGATAATATACAGCCAAGTTCTGCGGCAGGAGGTTTTTATGTCGGATATGAATGAATACCAGCCGGATCTCTTCACATTGGAAGACGAAGAAGGCAAAGAACAGAATTTTGAGCTTTTAGACGTATACAATGAAAATGACATTACATATTATGCACTTATTCCCGAGCAGACTGAGGATACAGACCCGGATGATGACTATTTTGTAATACTGAAAAAAGACGATAACGATCTTGACGAATATTTCGATTCCATAGATGATGAACAGGAAAACGAAAGAATAGCTGAGATCTTTTTAAGCAGACTTATGTCACACGATGACGATGAAGATGAGGACTAAAAAAACATATCAAAAAAATTATGATTTTTTCAAAAAAATATTGATTTTTTTGTGAAATGGTGTTATAATATCTATAGTGATAATATTTCTGCCTTGTTCGTGTCAATGCGGTTTTTATAATCCAACACTTTTTTAAAGGGAATCCGGGCTCTGGATGCGGATTGCAGACCTCCCGATCTTATCGGAAGAAGGGAGCGTGAAACACCCAGGAGGATACCCACCTGGCTTTTAGCTTGGTTTTATTCGCTGCATGACGGCAAGGCGGTTTTTTATCTTTAATGTAATTTCATTTCTAAAACCTACTTTGAATATTTTATATGTTTTTCGGCAGTTTTACTGCCGTTTTTTCTTTTTATAATAAGAATAACCGCTCATAAAGAGCGGTTTAGTCGTCTATATAGTATTATCATTAAGCGTCTCGTCATCGTGCCATGCACTTTCATATATCTGTTCTTTTTTATACTCTTTTAGGCTTTGACATAAGAAGCTTCGGCGCCTTGAATTCCACTTTGAGAAAATTGAGGCTTTTGCCGTTTAACGTTGATTTTATCGGGAAATCGAAATTTAACTGCGTAAAAACTGAAAAACTGCCCGGTTAAATTCTTCCGGGTGTTTGTTTGCTATAAAGTGATTGCCATTGAGAAAAACAAGATCTGAATCAGGAATACTTGAAGCTATCAGCCTCGTGTGTTCTTCCTTTATCATGTCTTTTGTTCCGGCAATAACCAGGGTTTTTGCTTTTATTTTGACAAGTTCTTCCGGATCCACATTAGGATCGTTTACCATAAGCCCAAGCATTTCTGCATTCAATTTTGCGGAATCACTTTTTCCTGCAAATTTCTTTGCGATCTTATAACCTATTTCAATGGGAAGCTGCGTGGAGCGTTTTACCCCCTTAGGATCCAGATTTGCTCCATTCAGAATCAATCTATTTACTCTATCCGGATACTGAATAGCAAAAATCAAAGCGATATTTCCGCCGTCCGAAAAACCGAGCAAATGTGTCTTTTCTATTTGGTGTTCATCCATGAACCACAGCAGATCGTCAGCAAATTGGCGTATAGTAAAAGGCTTATCGCCTCTCGGTGTTTTTCCGTGACCTCTGGTGTCTATTGCATATACATGATACAGCTTAGAGAACTCATCGATCTGTCCCTGAAAATATCCGCAATCCTCTCCATTTCCATGAAGCAAAATAAGCGGTTCCCCATTCCCTTTTTCTATAAAATAGTGATCAATGTCCATTCTTATACCCTCGTTCAAATCAAAATTCTCATAAATACCGGTTTTTTTCAAAGGCTCATCAAAGCCGATAAGCTCTATATTGACCTTTGTTCTGCCCTTTGAAAGACCGCTTAATGTCTCAGCGATAAGTCCGGGTATCTGCACGGACTTCTTGCCTGCGGACAATGCGTCCTTGCCGGCATTGAGCAGTGTCTTTTTCAGATCAAAATTCGTTTTGACACGTTCTTTCATTTTATTGTATATAAGATCAAATAGATGCGGTGACAGCAGAAAGTATATCGTCGATGTGATAACACTTATAAGTATCTGCATTCCAAAGCCTACTGCGTGGTTTCTTGTATGCTTCAGGTCATTCGAGATAGCACCGTATGCCATAGCAAGTATGCTTCCCATAAGCGGAGAAATAAGCATGGCACCGATTATAACAGCAATTGAATTGTTGTTAAGTCCCACCTATGCTATAGCCATAGCACAGATGAGAACACACATATTCGTTCCTGTTATCTGTCCGCCGGTAAGAAGCCTGTCTCTTATCTCTTCATGGCTAGCCGTATCTGCATGGATAGAAAACATTTTGCGAAGTATCGTCTTTAGATTGTTTTCTGTTGTTTTCATATAACTACTCCGATAAATATACAGAAATATTTTTTTAAAAAGATAAAAACATCCTATATTTATTTTATCTATAAACAATAATATTATATCACATAATTTAGGAAATTTCAATATTTGTTTAGTAAAATGTATTTTTGCCAAATAAGGGCACCTGATTATGGCGCAAGTTGCATAATATGGCACAATTAATAAATTTTCTAACTGTATATTATATATATGAACCCTGTAATAAGCTATAAAAATAAGCCGCAAGCTATAAAAACTCACGGCTTTATCTATATTTATATTATTTGTATTGATAAAGTGCTACATTCTCAAATCCGTCAAGCAGGTCGCCCAATCGTTTGAATGCTGCTATAGTACCTCTTGCAACACAGCCTGTCGGGTCATTTGCAATATTGCATTTAACGCTCAAGGTACGCTCTATAAGCTTATCAAGTCCGCCCAGAAGCGCTCCGCCGCCTGTCAGAAGGATACCGTTTTCGTAAATATCTCCGACAAGCTCAGGAGGAGTATCCTCTAAAAGTGCACGGATAGAATCAACTATTTCAAATACTTCATCTTCAATAGCATCAAAAACTTCCATTTCGCTTATATTTATCATTTCAGGAAGACCTTTTATAAGATTTCTTCCGCCTATAGTCATTCTCACGTCGTCGTTCGGGTCGTAAAGATTTGTAAGCTCTTTCTTAACCATTTCAGCTGTACGGTCTCCTATAAGGAGCTTATGTCTTTTCTGTACATATCTTATTATAGCAGCATCTATCATATTTCCTGCTGTTTTTATCGAACGTGATGTAACGATACCGTTCATAGACACTACAGCAACATCAGTAGTACCGCCGCCTATATCGACTACAAGATGTCCTCTTGCCTTTGTCATATTTATTCCAGCGCCAAGCATAGCAGCTATCGGTTCCTGTATAAGATAGACCTTTCGTGAACCTGCATTCATTGCCGCTTCTACGACCGCACGGCTCTCGACATCGGTTATGAATGATGGGACGCATATAACTATCCTGGGCTTCACTAGTCTGTATCCGGCAGCTTTTCTTACAAATTCACGGATAAGACACTGCGTCATCTCATCGTCAGATATTACACCGCATTCAAGCGGTCTTATAACGTCTATGTACTCCGGAGCCTTACCTACCATTCGGTAAGCTTTTTTGCCAACTGCTATTATACTATTGGTTCTTTTGTTTACTGCTATCACCGAAGGTTCATTTAAAACCACACCTTTACCGGTTACTGCCATTACTATATTGGCGGTACCGAGATCTATTCCTATATCCTGTGCCATAGCTTATCATTCCTTTTTTAATAATGTTATCGTTCCCGACGCAGCATAAACTTCGCCGGCATTTATATTTTTAAGCAAACGGGCGCATTTATTTATAGTGCTTCCCGTAGTTATTACGTCATCACATATTATTATGTTCTTCCCACTGAGGTCTTTTTTATCATCTGCATAAAACGAATCTGTATTGTTCCGTCTTTGTTCAGCATTAAGAAAATGCTGTGTCTGTGAATCATGTTTATGCAGCAAGTCTTTGATATACGGTATTCCCGTAACTTCCGAAATCGCCTTTGCAATGACCTCCGCCTGATCGTAGCCTCTTGAACGGCGTTTCTTTCTTGACATGGGCACAGCCGTTATAAGATCGGCTTTTGAAAGTTTTTCATCGGAATGTATCTTTTCTCCAAGCATCTTTCCGATATGATACCCAAAATTCTTGCTTTCGCCTTTAAGTGATATGATACCTTTCCTTGCTTCACCTGAATAAACATACAATGAAACAGTTCTTGAGATCGAAGTTTCATCTCCGCATATGCAGTTATCTTTGCCGCATCTGTCGCAAAGATTCATGCCGTCCGTTTCAAAAGCCTTCAGCTTATCAAGACAGCCTTCGCAAACAGATCTGTCATAGTTTATCAAGCTGCTGCATATCGGACATCTGTTAGGAAAGAATATATCCAATATCAGCAAAAGAAACTTATTCACGTTCCCTCATCTCATCACGGAACATAGCCGTAAGACAGCTATACCGGTTAGTACGTTTATTATTAACTACCATTTTTTCAACTATATCCTCCGAGCCTATAAGTATGAGAAGTTTTTTCGCCCTTGTAACAGCAGTATAAAGAAGATTACGGTAAAAAAGCTTGTCAAAACCTCCGAGCAAAGGCATCACGACTGCTTCAAACTCACTTCCCTGGCTTTTATGTACCGTTATCGCATAAGCAAGCTCCAGCTGATCTGCCATATCAAATGAGTAATTGGTTATCCTTCCGTCAAAATCTATCGCTATTTCCATGCGGTGACGGTTGATACTCAGTATCTTTCCTATATCTCCGTTGTATATACCGGCGCCCTGTTCGCCATCTTTCGACCATGTTATGTCATAGTTATTTTTTGTCTGCATTATCTTATCCCCTTCACGGAGAGTATAGACCGGGGTTCTGACTTCCTTTTTCATGTTGTCTTTGGGATTAAGCTTTTCCTGTAGTACCTTATTAAGCTCTATCACACCCGTCACGCCTTTCCTTGACGGAGATATTACCTGTATGTCATCTATCGGAGAGTATTTATAAGCTTTCGGAAGACGGGTTTTTACAAGGTCTGACAAGAGAGCTGTTGCCGATTCCGGCTGTGTGCGCTTAAAAAAGAAAAAATCGTTATTCTTCTTCGTAAGGTCAGGCATTTCACCCTTTACTATCTTATGAGCGTTTGTGACTATACAGCTTTGCTCTGCCTGCCTGAATATCTCTTTGAGTTCAATAACAGGTATACATCTGCATTCGATAAGGCTTTTCAAAAGGTTTCCGGCTCCCACAGAAGGAAGCTGATCGCTGTCTCCTACCATTATTATACGGCAGCTGAGTTTCAAAGCTCTCAAAAGACTTTCAAACAAAAGCACATCTACCATAGACATCTCGTCTATAACTATCACGTCACACCCCAGAGGATCGCTCTCATTATGTCTGAACACAAGCTTTCCTCCGGCATCGAAAGTAACTTCGAGAAGTCTGTGTATTGTTTTTGCTTCATGCCCTGTCAGATCGGATATACGTTTTGCCGCACGGCCTGTAGGCGCTGCTATCATGACCGTTTCGCCTTTTTTCTCATAAAGCGATATTATAACATTGAGAGTTGTCGTCTTTCCTGTTCCGGGTCCTCCGGTCATGACCATAACTCCTCTTGAAAGAGCTGTCGTTATAGCCTTTCGCTGCAGCGTTTCATAATGTATCCCGTTTTGTTCTTCCTCTATGTCGATAAGCGCATCATAGTTATGATCGTCGGGAGACGAAAATGCCTGTATCACACTTATGCGTCCTGCTATATAGCGCTCGGCAGTATAGTAATCATCAAGATAAACAAAGCCCCTGTCGTTTTTTACATATTCATATATCTTTTCATCGGCAGTCATCTCGTTATATACTTCATAAAAATCCGATTCACTTATCTTTAAATAACTCTTGACTATTTTTTCAAAAGTATCTATCGGCAGACAGGAATGCCCGGCATTTGCATTTTCTGAAAGTATAAATCTTATACCTGCCGCTATCCTGTCATGCGAATCCGGTTTTACACCCATAGCTGATGCCGCAGTCTCAGCCTTTTTGAATGAAAGACCTATACACGGCGAACATAATATATAAGGATTATTTTTTATTATGTCGATAGCCTGATGTCCCCATTCATTATACGCTCTCATAGCAACACCGGATCTTAGCCCGTATTTTGAAAGGAACATCATAAGATGTCTGAGATTGAATATTTTCTTTACTTCTTCCGAAATAGTTTCACACTTTTTCGGTGAGATGCCTCTTATCTTCATAAGCTGTCCGGGTTCTTTCTCCATTATTTCAAGCGTTCTCTCACCAAAAACATCAACTATCCTTTTGGCAAGTGCCGGACCTACGCCCTTTATTGCTCCTGAAGACAGATATTTCAATATATTTACGGCAGTGTTGGGAAGCTTCCGTTCACAGTATTCCGCCTGGAACTGTGTGCCAAATCTGGCATGATTTACAAATTTCCCTTCTAAAAGGAGCGTCTCTCCCGCTTCGACATCGCCAAGTTCGCCTACAGCAGTTATAAGCTCTCCGTCGGTATTCACATCAAGCACGGTATATCCGTTCTGTTCATTTCTGTATATGACCGAATCGACAACGCCTTCTATTTTTGTCAGCTCCATTTATAGATCCTTTCCGAAATATATATCATTATCTTATATTATACTATCTTTTGTCGAAAAAATCAAGGCAGAAAATATGCTCCTATATTTTTATTTTTCAGCAAAACTATATAAGAAGATGCTCTATTAAGAAGACAGAAAAGATGTATCCAAAAACGCAAAAGAGCTATAAACAACACAGATACGTCGCTTATAGCCTGTAGTTTCCAAATTTTATAAAATAAAAATGCCCTCTTATAAAAGAGAGCATATGCCCTGCCGAGACTAATCGACTGGTGCGCCAGAAGGGACTCGAACCCCCGACCTACTGGTTCGTAGCCAGTCACTCTATCCAGCTGAGCTACTGGCGCACTTTTTAAAGCTTTATTATTATATCATATCCGGTCGAGTTTGTCAATAGTTTTTTGAATTCTTTATTTTATTTTACAATATATGACTCATATCCCATTTCGCTGAAAATATCTTTGATTTTTCCTTTTTCCTCATCACTCAAAGAATCAGTGAGCACCTCTGGGATATAAGATGTTTTATATATCGTGCCTTCTATTGCACCGCAGACTTTTTTTATCTTATCTTCAAAACCAAGACCTGAAAAATCCGTTTCTTTTCCATTAATTGTTTTATATCCGGTGAATAACTGAGGGTCTATCTGTAAAACGTATTTTTGTACGTTAAGCATTATTGGTTTGCGGAACACTTCCGACTTTCCGTCAAAAAGCTCATCAGCAGATATTTCAAGCCAGAACATACTGCCTTTGTCTGATGCAGCAGCTGACATTGCATCAACATCATCAATAAGATCAAGATAACGATCTGGTGAAGCCGTTTTCCCGCCTATGTCCTCAAGCGCTTCTGCACTGAACGGCGGATATTTCATATCAGTACAAAGAATATACTCAAAGCCGGCTTTCGCAATTTCAGAAGTTATCGAGGAAAGATATTTCTTCGTTTCAGTAGATGCCGGGTCAAGCCACGGTTTTCCGTCTGAGCTTTGCTTATCATACCAAAGCTTTTGCCCCGAACTCAGATTGAATCCGGCTTCATTATTGGATTTAGGATACAGATTATCTTCCATTGTGTTTATCGCTGCTGCCGGCTTGAATCCTTCCTGCTCTATTACCGAAAGAATATCGGAAAGTTCAATGTCATTTCCGACATCTGCCATCACAGCACCCTCATATGCCGAACTGTAATTCAGCATACCGCCCTCTATTTTAAGAGGCACAACGATCGTATCATAATTATGCTTATTTACAAGCTGTATTTCGGAACTGAGTTCATCTATGTCCTCAAATTCTTCTTCCGCAAGCATATAGGCTTTGATGGAATCTTCCTTTTCTCTTTCATGCTCTGCGCCTTCAGGAGAAGCTTTTAAAAGCTCCAGACCTGATATTTCCGAGATCTCTGTCTCTCCTACTTCGCCGAATGGCTTTGCAACGCTGTATCCCAATACTGCAAAAACATAAGCGAGCAGCAATGTTGCCGCAGCAGACAGGATCTTTTTCGGAAGGTCTTTATGTCTGTGAGGCTTATATTCGTTTTTTTTCTTTTTCATTTCAATTCACCATAGAACACAAATTTCGTTTTGGAATAAAATAATAGTAAAAGCCACGCAGGCTTTGTTATCTGATATGAAGATCATATCCCGGAAAGTGAGGTATACTAAATGATCGTTAATAAACTCAGCAGAAATGCTCTTAAAATAACCCTTGACAGGAATGATATCGCAAGATACGGCATATGCAGCTTTGATCCGGATCCGGATTCTGTAAAAGCAGTACTCAACGATATGTATGACGATATAACGAAAGCCCTGGATATCGCATCTGAATGTCATCAGATATATGCCGAAGTATTTTCACGACCGGACAGATGTCTTATTTTCGTTTCGTGCAAAGGAATAAGAAAATCAGGACGTGTGCATTCTTCTGAGATCATCTGCGAATTTGAAAGCTTTGAAGCACTTTGTGATATGTGCCGCAGCATCTTTCTTATGTATCCCGGATTTATTGTATCGAGCAGTCTTTATTGCAGCGGCAGCATACGGCTTTTGCTTAGGCTCAAAAGAGAATGCACCGGACTCGTCGAGATAGCAGAAAGCTATGCAAAAATCATCAAAGCTGACCGCATAAACAAGGCGTTCACAAAAGAACATTTCGACCTTGTTATAGATAAAGAAGCGGTCAGCAAAGTGCTTATGTATGAAAAATAAGTATTATCTTCTGAGTGAATCCACAGCATTTTTCATATCTTCACTCTTGAATATATAGCTTCCTGCAACAAGTATATTTGCTCCTGCATCTGAAGCAAGGGCTGCTGTAGAAGCGTTTATGCCGCCGTCTACCTGTATATCAGTATCAAGACCGTTTTCGGTGATGAACTTCCTTGCGTCCTTTATCTTTTCGAGCATATCATTCATGAATGCCTGTCCGCCGAATCCCGGTTCAACAGTCATTATAAGAAGCATATCTATCTTGTTCATGAACGGGAGCGCTTTTTCAAGAGGTGTGCCCGGTCTTAATGCAAGACCTGCTTTCGCACCTGTCTTTTTTATAGCATCAATAGTCTTATCCGGGTCTCCTTCACTTTCAATATGAAAGGTTATGATATCGGCACCGAAAGAAGCGCATCTTTCTATATATTTATAAGGTGATTCTATCATCAAATGAACATCCAGCGTCATATCGCTGTTTTTGTTCACCTTTTCAAGTATAGGGAATCCAAAGGATATATTGTCTACGAATATCCCGTCCATAACATCAAAGTGAAGCATTTCAGCTCCGCTTTTTTTTATTCTTTCAAGGTCATTTTTGAGTTCCATAAAATCGGAACTTAATATTGAAACAGAAACGATTTCTTTCAAATTATTCCTCCATCAAAGCTCTTGTATAGCCTGTTTTATTCTTGAAATTGATTCTTCTTTACCGAACACTTCCATAAGCTCTGTAGCACCGCCGGGAGTTACACCAAGTCTTGCAACTGCGATCCTTACAGCCCACATTACAGCGCCGGCTTTCCTTTCGGTATCAGCCGCAAACTGCTTTAAAACTGCAAAAAGTGTATCGTTTTCCCAGTTTTCGACTTCTTCAAGCTTTGTTATACATTCTTCGAGTATAGCTTTGCATATTTCAGGATCAGTCTTGTTTTTCTTATTAGTATAAAGACTGCTGTCCATAGGAAGTCTTTCGAGTACAAAATCAAGTTTTTCCTTTATATCTGAAAAGGCAGATATACGGGTATGAAGAAGTGCTGCAAGCTTTTTAGTATCTATATTATCAGGACAAAGCTCATCTATTATAGGAAGAGCTTTTTTATTGTATTCTTCATCTGAAAGCTTCTTTATATATTCCGAATTGAACCAGCGGAGTTTGTCATAGTCAAATACGGAAGGCGACTTGCTCAGCATATCCATAGAGAATGATTTTTTGAGTTCGTCCATAGTAAAAAATTCTTCGGTCGAATCTTTTGGACTCCAGCCCAGAAGAGCTATATAGTTTATTATAGCTTCGGGAAGATAACCGTCCTCCACAAGATCCTGGAAACTTACAGCGCCGTGACGCTTTTAAAGCTTTGAAACGTTTCCATCAGCATCTTTTCCCATAAGCAGAGGAAGATGTACATAATGAGGTCTTTCCCAGCCAAAAGCATCATACAAGAGACAGTATTTCGGCGTAGATGTAAGATATTCATTTCCTCTTACGACGTGTGTGACACCCATAAGATAATCGTCGATAACATGACAGAAATTGTATGTAGGGAATCCGTCCGCTTTTATAAGTATCTGATCCTGAAGCTCGGAATTGTCCATATCAACTTTTCCGTATACTTCGTCAACATATGAAGTAGTGCCTTCAAGCGGCATTTTTTGTCTTATTACATACGGCTTTCCTTCGGCAAGATTTTTTTCGATCTCTTCTTTTGAAAGATCACGGCAGTGCCTGTCATAACCGCCAAGACCGTTTTCATCATGCAGAGACTTTAATCTTTCAGCCGTACAGAAGCAGTAATATGCGTGTCCGCTTTCGATAAGCTTTTTTGCATATTCAAGATAAATGCCTTTTCTTTCACTCTGGATATAAGGACCGTTTTCGCCGCCGACTCCCGGTCCCTCGTCGTAATCTATACCGGTCATTTCAAGAGTTTTTATGATAACGTCCTGCGCTCCCTCTACAAGTCTTTCCTGATCGGTATCTTCAATACGGAGTATAAACTTCCCACCCTGCGATTTTGCAAGAAGATATGAATAAAGCGCCGTGCGGAGATTGCCTATATGCATAAAGCCTGTAGGCGACGGTGCAAAACGTGTCTTTATCTGAGAATTTGATGCCATTTTTATTTCCTTTCATTTCAGTCGTATTCTTTGCCGGACTGCTTTTATGCAGTCAGACCGCTCTTATTATTATACATTAAAGGAAAAATCATGTCAATAGCAAAATAATAATAGAGATGGAAATTGCAAATTTTATAATAATAAATGGGTGTTGTTATTTTTGTTGAAAACGGTTATTTAACGGTCTGCTGCAAAGCGAAATGCAACATATTTTTGTGGCTGTAAAAGTCATCATTCAGTTTATGATGTTAAGTGCAAATACTTGCTAGTTCACCCCTGCGTGTGCAGGGAAAAGCGCAGCGAGTGGGTTTCAGATGATACCATGGGAGGATCACCCCTGCGTGTGCAGGGAAAAGGCACCGAGAGGTGCGTCTGAAGCAATCACAGAGGGATCACCCCTGCGTGTGCAGGGAAAAGACATCTTCATACGCCATGGCGATATAGTCAGCAGGATCACCCCTGCGTGTGCAGGGAAAAGGTCGGCTTTTGTCCGACCGGCTAACCGTGCGAGGGATCACCCCTGCGTGTGCAGGGAAAAGTGTACAGGCAACGGCTCCGAACTTCACAGCCGAGGATCACCCCTGCGTGTGCAGGGAAAAGTACTCGCAGGAAA